>JBFJKO010000251.1:0-5509 GCA_041634935.1 Nocardioides sp. | reverse complement strand
GCGGTCGCCTCGAACGTCTCGACGACCCAGTCCACGACTCCCGCCACCGGCGAGGCGCCGTCGTCGACCACGGCCCACGAGACGTCGACGAGCAGGTCGGGGTCGGCGTGGGCGAAGCCGGTGTGCTCGGTGCCGGCCATCGGGTGCACGCCGACGTAGCGACCGGACAGCCCGGCGGCCGCCGCCGCCTGCGCCGGCGCCTGCTTCACGCTGCCAAGGTCGATCAGGACGGCGCCGGGCGCGGCCGCCCCCGCTGCCGCCAGCGCCTCGGGCAGCGCGTCCAGCGGGGTGCTGAGCACCACGAGGTCACGATCGGCAGGGACCTGCTCGGCCGCCACCAGCCCGGACGCCGTCGCGAGGTCGCGGGCGTGCGCGTCGGGGTCGACCACCACGACGTCGACACCGAGCCCGGCCAGGCGCCGGGCGACCGAGCCGCCGATGAGGCCGGCTCCCAGGACGCAGACGCGCTCGAAGGGCCCCTGGCTCGCCCCCGCGGTCATCGTCGTCCCGCCAGGTCGGCCAGCGGTGAGATCCGCCCGACGGCGCGTGCGGTGCCACCGAGCCCGGCCCACTCCGCGCGCATGGCCTCGAAGTCCTCGGCCGAGAAGGTGCCGGAGAGGAAGAGCAGGAACACGAACTGCCCCGGGGTCGTCGGCACCGGGCGGGTGACGAGGTTGGTCATGTTGATGCCGCGGTCCTCGAGCACGCCCAGGAGCCGGCGCAGGATGCCGGGCAGGTTGGCCTCCGGGCTGATCACGACGAGCAGCCCGTCACCGCCGTCGACGGTGTCGCTTCCGGTCGAGGCCTGCGCGGCCTGCGAGGCCTGGGAGGCCTGCGCGACCAGCGCGAACTGCGTGAAGGCCGCGGCGTTGTCCTCGACGGCGCGGTCGACGACGTCGAGGGCGTAGAGGTCGGCACAGATCGCGGGGCCCAGTCCGATCTCGCCGGGCACCAGGTCGCGGCAGGCGGCCGCGGTCGAGAGGGCCTCGCGCGTGGCCAGCCCACGGGCCTCGATCCACGCCCGGCACTGGGCCAGCGCGTGCGGGTGGCTCACCACGACGTGCGGCTCGACGTCTGCACCGCGCGCGAAGGCATCGAACGAGATCGGGACCACGGCGCTGTCGACGATCGACAGGGCCGGTCGCTCGAGGAGGGCGTCGAGGGTCGGGACGACCACGCCGTTGACCGAGTTGTCGATCGGCAGCACGGCGTAGGCCGCGGCGCCGGTCTCGACAGCCGTCAGGGCCTCGGCCTGCGAGCCGACGGGGACGGCGTCGCCGTCCGGGCAGAGCGCCAGGACCGCCTGGTGGGTGAAGGTGCCGGACGGACCGAGGTAGGCGACCGCCGGCACGGTCATGCCGAGGCGTCCGGGACGACGAAGGAGGCCAGGACGTTGCTGGTGAAGTGCACCTCGGCCAGGGCGGCCTGGAGGGCGTCGAGGTCGGCCGGGCTGGCGCGGAAGCCGAGGTAGAAGTCGTGGTGCTCGGGCTCGCGCGGGTCGCTGTGCAGGAAGTCGAGGTTGAGGCCGAGCGCGCTGACCTGCTCGAGGGCCTGCATCAGCGTGCCGGCGGACTCGCGCGGGGCGCGCATCGAGAGCCACACGATCTCGGTCGGAGCGGTCTCGCCCTCGACGTGCTCGTGGTGACGCTGCTCGCGCGAGACCAGGCCGTAGGTGAGCGGGGCCTGGTCGTCGAGGTAGCCGGGCACCGCCACGGCGTCGCTCGCGGCGGCGACCTCGTCGACGTCGACGACGGCCGACCCGAGGGCGCGACCCACGGCCAGCACCTCCTCGACAGGGGTGTCGTCGGCCAGCACGCGGAAGGTGAGGCCGGCTCGGCCCAGGACGTCGACCACGTCGGCGTAGGCCTGCTGCCGGAGCGCGACACCCGACAGCTCGGCGGCGCCCTCCCCTACGCGGATCCAGCGCCACGGCGCGGCGACGGTCGTCATCCGGGTGACCCGGAGACCGGTCGTGGAGGCGTTGATCGCCCGCAGCAGCCGCAGCGGCGGCGAGGTCGGGTCGCCCAGGCGCACCAGGGCGTCGAGGTCGGCGGCCACCTCGAGGGTGGCCATCAGCTCGTCATAGCCCTGGAGGCTCACCAGGAACTCGCTGCCCTCCCAGCCCAGGGCCGCGCGGGCGCGCTGCACGAGGGTCGGCGGGTCGGTGCTCGGGTGAGCCAGCGAGCGCACCAGCTGCGCCATCGGGTTGCCGCTGCCGGCGAGGCCGCTCATCAGGGAGTCAGTGGTCATCAGGTCGCCTTCGGTCTGGGGAGGGTGCGGAGGCGCTCGACCGCGAGCGCCACGTCGGCGTCGGGTGCGGTGAGCGCGAAACGGACGTGGTGGGCGCCGTGCACGCCGTACTCGTCGCCGGGCACCGCGACGATGCCGAGGTCGACGAGCGCGGAGATCGTGTCGGCGCAGGGCTCGTGACGGGTGGCCCAGAGGTAGAGCCCCGCCTCGCTGTGCTCGATCGTGAAGCCGGCCGCCTCGAGCGCCGGGCGCAGGACGTCTCGGCGTCCGGCGTAGCGGGCCCGCTGGACGGCGACGTGCTCGTCGTCGCCGAGGGCGACGATCGCGGCACCCTGCTGGGGTCCGGGGAGCTGGAGGCCGAGGTTGCGGCGCACCGTCGCGAGCTCGCTGATCACTCGCTGGTCACCGGTCACGAAGCCGATCCGGTAGCCGGCGAGGTTGGAGCGCTTGCTGAGCGAGTGCACGGCCAGCAGCCCGTCGTGGGTGCCGCCGCACACGTCGGGGTGCAGCACGCTGACCGGCATCGTGTCCCAGCCGAGGTCGAGGTAGCACTCGTCGGAGACGAGGAGCGCGCCATGAGCACGGCACCAGCCGACGAGGCCGCGCAGCGTCTCGGCGTCGAGGACCGCGCCGTTCGGGTTGCCCGGGGAGTTGACCCAGACCAGCGCCGGGGTGCGCCCGGCCGCCGCGAGGGCGTCGAGGTCGGTGACGTCGTCGGCCTCGACGCAGTCGGCGCCGACCAGGGCCGCGCCGACGGCGTAGGTGGGGTAGGCCAGGCGCGGGCGGGTGATCACGTCGCCGCGCCCGAGCTCGAGGTGCAGGGCGAGGGAGCCGATGAGCTCCTTGGTGCCGATGACGGGTAGCACCTGCCGGTCGTCGAGGCCGCTCACGCCGTGGGCCCGCTCGAGCCAGGCGACGGTGGCCCGGCGCAGGTCGGAGCGGCCGATGGTCAGCGGGTAGCCCGGCGAGTCGGCCTCGTCGGCCAGGGCACGTCGTACGACGTCGGGAGTCGGGTCGATCGGGGCACCGATCGAGAGGTCGACGACCGGACCGGCGTAGGCGGCTGCCCGGTCACGGAGCCCGACGATCGATCCTTGGACCGCCGCCGGCAGACGCTGGGAGAGCGTGCTCAGCCCTTTTGGTTCTGCGGCTCGAGGGCGGCGATGAACGGGTGGTCGTGGTCGATCTCGCCCATCTTGGCGGCGCCACCGGGCGAGCCGAGGTCGGAGAAGAAGTCGACGTTGGCGGTGTAGTAGTCCTTCCACTCCTCCGGGGTGTCGTCCTCGTAGAAGATCGCCTCGACCGGGCACACCGGCTCGCACGCACCGCAGTCAACACACTCGTCAGGGTGGATGTAGAGCATCCGCTTGCCCTCGTAGATGCAGTCGACGGGGCACTCGTCGACGCATGCGCGGTCCTTGAGGTCGACACAGGGCTGCGAGATGACGTAGGTCATCGTGATCCTCCAAGGGTTGTTCTGCGGGTCGTTGCGCCAGAGCCTAGTATCCCGATGTGCCGGATCCACGGGAACCCCACTCTGTGAACACCGGGCAGCACCTGCTCGGGCCCCACGTGGTCGGCACCCGTGTCGTCGTACGACGGGTGGTGCCGGGCGAGCGTGGGCCCACGGGCGGCCCGGCCCTGACCGACCTCCTCGGCGAGTGCGTCGCCTGGACCGCCGCCACCGACGGGTCAGGCGGGTCGTGCGTCGTGCGTCCCGCCGACGGCCCGGACGTCGAGATCGCGCTGCGCGACATCGTGTCGGGCAAGCCGGTGCCGCCGCGGCCGTCGGTGCGCTCGCGGGTCACCCCCGAGCAGGCGCAGCGCCACGCCTTCGCGCTCTTCCCCGACCTCGTCACCGAACCGGTGGGCGCGTGGGTGCTGCGCGACTCCGCCACCGCGACGGCCCGACGGGCCCACTCCGCGCTGGCGTTCGGCCCCTCCGGCGTGGAGGACGACGTCGACCGGGTGGTCGCGCACTACGAGCGCCCGATCGTCGCCGTCCTGAGCCACTCCCCCGAGCACGAGCGGTTCCTGCGGCTCGGCTGGGTGCCCGAGAGCCGCGACGGCGACACCGTCTTCCAGGTCGCCGGGACCGCCCAGGTGGCACGCGCGCTGCGCCGCGGCACCTCCGCTGGCTCCTCCCCCGGGTCCACGCCCGAGCCCGTGCTCGAGGAGGCCGTGCCCGGCGCCTGGGCGCGCGTGCGCATCGGAGACCTCGCCACGGGCTACGCCGGCTTCGCCGACGACTGGGTCGGGTTCGCCGGCATCGAGGTCGCCCCGCACGCGCGGCGAGCAGGGCTGGGCCGCGCCGTGATGGCGGCGCTGCTCGACTGGGGCGCCGAGCAGGGGGCGACGACCGCCTACCTCCAGGTGCTGGACGACAACCGGCCGGCGCTGGCGCTCTACGAGGCGCTCGGCTTCCGCGAGCACCACCGCTACTGCTACCTCACCGCACCGGTCACCGGCAGCGAGGACTGACCTGCTTCGACGCCGGTCCCCGGCGACCCCACCGACACGGTCAGGGGATCAGCCGTTGCCGGACTTCTTCGGCTCGGGGTCCTTGCAGACCACCGTGTCGCTGGGCGTGTAGACGGTGTTGAAGACCTCGCGCCGCACGACCTCGTCCTCACCGGCGTAGCGGAAGACCCGGGTCACGTCGATCGTGAAGCCGCCGTACCCCTGGTTGGGGTAGCAGTCCTCGGTGGTCAGCGTGCGCGTCTCCGGCGAGGTCGGGTTGTAGCGCTCGCCGGTGATCGACTCGATGTCCCAGACCTTCGTCGAGAACATCCGCACCCGCAGCTCGCCCTGCGAGGACGGCGTCGAGGGCGTGACGTCGGCGGTGATCAGCACGCCGTACTCGGTGTCGTTCTGGAAGCGCAGGTCGAGCGCGCCGAACACGACGGTGGCCTCACGGCCGACCGGGTAGCGGTCGATGTAGAAGGAGTGCGGCTTGTGCTCGACGTCCTTGAGCCCGGCGAAGAACATCGCGTTGAACAGCGTCGTCGCCATCTGCGAGACCCCGCCGCCGAGGTCCTCCTTGAAGATCCCGTTGCTGATGATGAAGCCCTCGGTGAAGCCGTTCTCGCGGGTGCGCTCGCCGACGATGTCGTTCATCGAGAAGATCTCGCCCGGCTTGAGCACCGTGCCGTCGATGATCTCCGCGGCCCGGCCGAGGTTGACGTTGCGGTACTCGGCGTAGGGGAAGAAGGTGCTGAAGTCGGAGACCTCCTCCTTGATGCGGAGCCGGCGCGCGTCG
>JBFJKO010000250.1:0-5520 GCA_041634935.1 Nocardioides sp. | reverse complement strand
CCGCCGGCGGCGCCGGCGTCCCGTGCCGGTGCTCGGGCACGTCGTGACGTACCGCCGCTGGTGGGCGCACCCGTGCCGGGCGACGCCGTGGTCACCCGCGGCAAGCACGCCGCCGGCTGGGCCGACGAGCCGGCCGAGGCCGCTGAGGCAGTGGAGTTCCCCGCGTCGCACGCGGCCGCTGCTGACTTCGACTGGCCCGTCATCGACTCGTGGCCGGCGATCGAGGAGCCCGAGCCGGCTGCTGCAGCCGAGCCTGTCGAGTGGAGTGCACCGGCTGTGCCGTTCGAGCTCGAGCCCGAGCCCGAAGTGGACGTCGAGCCCCTGCGTTGGTCCGAGGCCCTCGAGGTCAGCACGCCCGACGAGGCCCCCCAGGTGGAGGCGTACGTCGAGCCGGTCATCGACTCCGCGGACGACGTCTTCCGCTGGACGGCCGCCGAGATGGCGCTTCCGCTGGAGGTGCCCGACCTGACCGCAGTCGCGCCCGAGGTGGAGCCGGAGCCTGAGCCCCAGCCAGTCGTCCAGGCGAAGCCCGAGCCCGAGCCGGCCCCGGTGGTGTCCTGGGACTCCATGGCCGTCGCCCCCAAGGTCCCGGCCGCGCGTCCGGTGCAGAGCTCGGCGGCTCTCCTGCGCGAGTTGTCGTTTCTCGACTGATCGCTTCCCTCGCCGACTAAGGTTTCCCAGGCTGCGCACCGACCGGGTGCGACTGCATCTCGGGATGGGGGGAAGACGAGCGTGGACGACGAGTCGCCCGACGAGCTGTGGGCACGATTCGCACAGGACCGCTCACCCGAGGCCCGCAACCAGCTGGTGCTGCTCTACTCCCCGCTGGTGAAGTACGTCGTGGGCCGGGTGCGCAGCGGGCTCCCGCAGTCGGTCGACTCCGCCGACCTCGTCTCCGAGGGCGTCATCGGCCTGATGGACGCGGTCGAGAAGTTCGAGCCCGAGCGCGGCCTGCAGTTCCAGACCTACGCGGTGCCGCGCATCCGTGGCGCGATCATCGACTCGATCCGCGCAGCCGACTGGGTGCCGCGCTCGATCCGCACGCTGCAGCGCGACGTCGACCGGGCCCGCGAGACCCTGCAGCACCGCCTCAACCGCGTCGCGACCGACGCCGAGGTCTGCACCGAGGCCGAGATCACCGCTGCCGACCTGCGCAAGCTGCGTGAGCGTCCCTCGCACATCGGCTCCGCCGAGGACGACGAGATCGCCGCCCTCGACGACCTCGGCCCCGGTGTCGACGAGGCCCTCGAGGACGAGGAGACCCGCCGCGCGCTGCTCCGCGCCCTGCGCGCGCTGCCCGAGCGCGACCAGATCATCATCGCCCTCTACTTCTTCGAAGGCCTCACGCTCAGCGAGATCGGGCAGGTGCTGCGGGTGACCGAGTCGCGGGTCAGTCAGCTGCGCAGCCGGGCGACGGCGGCGCTGCGCGAGAGCCTCGGCCGCGCGCTCGCGGTCTGAGTCAGACCGGCTGCACCGGCCGCGGACGCGCCGTACGCCTGGCGACGGCGACCCCGACCAGGGCCAGCGCCCCGCCCAGGTAGGTCAGCGAGGGTGGCACCTCGCTGAGGAACACCAGGCTCAGCACGACGGTGATCGGCGGCACGAGGTAGGTCGTGACGCCGAGGCTGGACGCCGTCATGTGCTGCAGCGCGTAGCCGTAGGTCGTGAACGCGATCGCGGTCGGGAAGACACCGAGGTAGACCAACCACCAGATCGAGGAGGCCGGGGCCTCGCCGATCTCGCTGACGAGGGAGCCCGCGAACGGCAGGCAGACCACCGCGCCGACCGTGCACGCCAGCCAGGTGACGTGCAGCGACGACATCGAGGCGACCAGCGGCTTCTGGACGATCAGGCTCACCGAGTACGCCGCCGCCGCGAGCAGGCACAGCGCGATCCCGAGCAGGCTGCGGTCGCCGTCAGGGGTGCTCGCCAGCGCGATGACGGCCACGCCCGAGAAGGCCAGGGCGAGACCGACGACAAGCTGGAGGGTGAACCGCTCGGAGAGGAAGATCGCAGCCAGGACCGCGATCAGCACGGGGGAGACCTGGATGAGCATCGCGGCCGTACCGGCGTCGACGTGCTGCTCGCCGAGGTTGAGCGCCACCATGTAGACGGCGTACCAGAGCACCCCGATCACGACGATCGAGCGCCACTGGCGCGCACTGGGTCGCGGCAGTCCCTTCGGCAGCGCGAAGGCGGCGAGCGCAAGCGCGCCGACGAGCAGTCGACCGAGCGAGAGCGGGCCGGCGGAGAAGTCCTCGGCCAGGTGGCGGATCGCCACGAACGCGGAGGCCCACAGCAGCAGGGTGGTGGCAACCGCGGCCAGCGGCAGCCAGGCCGGCGGACCGGACGGCGCGTCGGGGCCGGTGGGTCCGGACGGCGGGGTGGTCGTCGGCTCCGCCGCGGGCGTCGTACTCGTCATGAGTGAAGCGTAAGGACGCTCATGGCTTGTTGTCGCGCGGGTATCGGACCTTGCCGCCGGCGGCTGACGCGGCCGGCGGGCAGATTCTCCGCTGAAGCGGTGAATCTCCCGCTTGTGTCATGAAGTTCCGTACAAGAAGCGGGAGTTTCACCACGTAAGTGGTGAAACTGCCACCGCTCAGAGATCGAGCTTGTAGCCCAGCCCGCGCACGGTGACGAGGTACTTCGGCTCGCCCGGGTCCGGCTCGAGCTTGGCGCGCAGGCGCTTGACGTGGACGTCGAGGGTCTTGGTGTCACCGACGTAGTCGGAGCCCCACACCCGGTCGATGAGCTGGCCTCGGGTGAGCACGCGCCCGGGGTTGCGCAGGAACATCTCGAGCAGCTCGAACTCCTTGAGCGGCAGCCGCTGCTCGTGGCCGTCGACGGTCACGACGTGCCGCTCGACGTCCATCCGGATCGGGCCGGCCTCGAGGGTGTCGGGCAGCAGGTCGGGGTCGTTGCCGCGGCGCAGGACGGCGCGGATGCGTGCCACCAGCTCGCGGGGCGAGTAGGGCTTGGTCACGTAGTCGTCGGCGCCGAGCTCGAGCCCGACGACCTTGTCGACCTCGTCGTCCTTGGCGCTGACCATGATCACCGGCACGTTCGACGTCTGGCGGATCGTGCGGCACACCTCGGTCCCGGGGATCCCGGGGAGCATCAGGTCGAGGAGCACGATGTCGGCGCCGTTGCGGTCGAACTCGACCAGGGCCGCGTTGCCGTCGGCGGCGATGGCGACCTCGAAGCCCTCCTTGCGCAGCATGTAGGCCAGTGCCTCGCTGTAGCTCTCTTCGTCCTCGACGACGAGTACCCGCGTCATGATCGTTCCTCCTGCTCGTCCGCGGACACCTCGGGCGTCGCGCTGGTTGATGCTGCTGTGGGGGTGCTGACGCGGGTCTCGGCGGGGGCCCCCGACGAGGCGTCCGCGCGGGGGAGCGTCAGGGTGAAGGTGGAGCCCTGGCCCTCGACGGACCAGACGCGGACGTCGCCACCGTGCGTCGCCGCGACGTGCTTGACGATCGACAGCCCCAGCCCGGTGCCGCCGGTGGAGCGGTGGCGGGCCGGGTCGACGCGGTAGAACCGCTCGAAGATCCGGTCGATCTCGACCGGCGGGATCCCGATGCCCTGGTCGACGACGCTGACCTCCACGAAGCCGTCGACGCCCTTGGTCGTCACCAGCACCGTGGAGTCGGGGTCGGAGTAGTGGACGGCGTTGGCCACGAGGTTGGCGACCGCGGTCGTGATCTGCTCGTCGTTGCCGTACAGCTGGAGGTCGTTCTCGCCGCCGGAGACCACCGAGATGCCCTTGGCAGCGGCGTCGATCGCGCTGGTGTCGATGGCCAGGGAGATGACGTGGTCGAGCGAGATCGGCAGCGGCGACTCGACCGGCTCGTCGCCCTGGAGGCGCGAGAGCTCGATGACCTGCTGCACGAGCCGGGTCAGCCGGTCGCTCTCGATGAGCATCCGGTCGGAGAAGCGCACGACGGCCTCGGGGTCGTCGGAGGCGTCGCGGACGGCGTCGGCGAGGAGGCGGATGGCGCCCACCGGGGTCTTCAGCTCGTGGCTGACGTTGGCCACGAAGTCGCGCCGCACGTGCTCGACCCGGCGCTCGCGGGTGCGGTCCTCGACCAGGGCGAGCACCAGGCGCGACCCGAGCGGGGCGACGCGGACGCTGACGTGGCGCGACGGGGCGTTCTTGCGGGGCATGACGAGCTCGGTCTCGCGGATCTGGCCGTCGCGGCGCACCTCGGTGACCAGCGCGGCGAGCTCGTCGTTGACGAGGTTGGTGCCGCGCACCAGCGCCATCGCGTACGCCGGCGCCGAGGCCTTGAGGACGACGTCGGAGTCGTCGACGATCACCGCGCTGCTGCGCAGGACCGAGAGCACCGCGGCGACCGAGGCCGGCACCGCCGGCTCGTCGAGCACCGGCTGCCAGCGCTGCTGACGGTCACTGAGGTGCCACGCCAGCACGGCTCCTCCGGCAACGACGGCCCCGAGCAGCGCGGCGAGGAACACCTGCGTCGTCGGATCCACACCCGGATCGTACGGTGCCCGACACCCGCCGTTCGCCCGGACGCGTGTGAGCATGGCCTGTTCACCCTGCGTTCACTCCCTCGCTTCGCAGTGCACCGGACCCCCGCCTAGAGTCAGGGTCATGCGCGAGAAGTTTCATGACGAGCTCGACCGGATCTTCGTCGACCTGGCAGCGATCTGCCGGTTGGTGGAGACCGCCGTCGGCCAAGCCTCCGAGGCCCTGATGACCGGTGACGCAGGCGTCGCCGAACGCGTCATCAGCGCCGACGTCCACATCGACCGGGCGCGGGAAGGCGTCGAGGAGTCGTGCTTCGAGCTGCTCTCGCTCCAGCAGCCCGTCGCGAAGGACCTGCGCACGGTCGTCGCCGCGCTGCGGATGGTCGCCGAGCTCGAGCGGATGGGTGACCTGTCGGTGCACGTCGCCAAGATCGCCCGGCTGCGCGTGCCCGAGGTGGCCGTGCCCGAGGACGTGCGTACGACGGTTGCCCGGATGGCGCACGTCGCCGAGGACATGGTGAACCGCCTCGCCAAGATCATCCTCAGTCGTGACGTCGAGGAGGCCTCGGCGCTGCGCCAGGACGACGACGAGATGGACCAGCTGCGTCGCACCAGCTTCACCGAGCTGCTCGCCGACAACTGGGCCCACGGCGTCGAGGCAGCCGTCGACATCGCCCTGCTGGGGCGCTACTACGAGCGCATCGCCGACCACGCGGTCTCGGTCGCCAACCGCGTCGTCTTCGTGGTCACCGGCGAGAACCCCACCAGCGTCAACAGCTAGTCGGGCGCCCGCCGGTCGGGGCTACTTGCCCTGGTTGGCCACGGCCGCAGCAGCGGCCTCGGCGGCCTCTGGGTCGAGGTAGGTGCCGCCGGGGGTCACGGGCCGGAGGGCGTCGTCGAGCTCGTAGACCAGCGGCATGCCGGTGGGGATGTTGAGCCCGGCGATGTCGTCGTCGCTGATGCCGTCGAGGTGCTTGACGATCGCACGCAGGCTGTTGCCGTGCGCCGCCACGAGCACGGTGTGGCCGGCCT
>JBFJKO010000249.1:0-5525 GCA_041634935.1 Nocardioides sp. | reverse complement strand
GCCCGGCGGCTGGCCGGAGCCGTTCCGCACCAAGGCCCTCGCGGGCCGGGTCTGGAAGGCCCCCGCTGGCGTGCTCAGCGAGGAGCAGGCCGCGGGCCTCGCGGGTGGCTCGACCAGCCGTCGCGCGATGCTCAACGAGCTGCTCTTCCCCGGGCCGACGAAGGACTTCCTCGAGGCGCGCGAGAAGTACGGCGACATCTCCGTGCTGCCGACCCTCGACTACCTCTACGGCCTGAAGCAGGGCGAGGAGCACGAGGTGCGGCTCGACGAGGGCAAGACCCTCATCCTCGGTGTGCAGTCGATCAGCGAGCCCGACGAGCGTGGCTACCGCACCGTGATGGCTCTCATCAACGGTCAGATGCGTCCCGTGAGCGTGCGCGACGCCTCCATCGCCTCCGACGTCGCGGTCGCCGAGAAGGCCGACCCGTCGGTGCCGGGTCACGTCGCGGCTCCCTACCAGGGCGCCGTCACGGTGGTCGTCGCCGAGGGCGAGAGCGTCGAGGCCGGCCAGACGGTCGCCACCATCGAGGCGATGAAGATGGAGGCCTCGATCACCGCGCCTGTCGCCGGCACGGTCCAGCGGCTCGCCGTCCGCGCGACCCAGCCGGTCGACGGCGGCGACCTGGTGCTGGTGCTGGGCTGATCAGCCGTCGACGCGGAACAGCGTCGAGCGCAGCCCGAAGTAGGACCGGAACGTGTCGCCGGTCAGGGTGCTCGACCGCTTCGACCCGTTGACCCTGATCGAGTCGACCCGGCCGCCGAAGGCGCCGTTGCCGTTGCGTGCCAGCACCTCGATCGACTTCAGGGACCCGACGGCCGGGAGGGCCGCCGCGACCTGGGCGTCGGTGACCGTCGCGGTCCACCCGCGGTACGCCGTGTCGAAGGGGTCCTTCTTGGCCGGCAGGTGGTCGACGGTGCCGCCGGTGGTGTGGCCACCGTTGCTCGCCGAGAACTGTGTGAAGGCGGGGAGCCCGCCGGAGGTGAGGATGAGCTTGCGCGTGGCCTTGATCGCCTGGTTGGACGCCGGGTGCTCGTCGGTGAAGCCGCCGTAGACCTGGCACTGGGTCGTGTCGCAGAGCTGATAGTGGTCGGCCAGCGGAGCGCGACGCTCGAACGCGGCGTAGGTGCGCGCAGCCACGGACTGCGCGCGCACCGCCTCGGCCGACCACAGCGCCGGCACCTCGCGCGGCACGACGCCCTGGAGGTAGTTCTCGAGGGAGAGGATGTTGACGGTGTCACGCTCACGCCCGGCCCCGTTCGGGCCCGCCGAGCGCAGCACGCCCCGGTAGGCGCGCGTGCCGGACGGCGTCCGCAGCGTCAGGGGCTTGCCGCCTGCCGTGAACTGCGCGGCCCCCGGCAGGGTGCGCAGGGTCCGCCACGCCTTGGTGCCCGTCGTCGTGAAGGCGATCCTGCTGGCCGAGCCCCTGCGGGCCGGCGTGATCCGCCACCAGGTGGCCTTGCGCTTGGTGAGCGCGACGGTGCGCCCGTTGCCGAGGCTCTTGACGCTCAGCCCCGGCCGGTCGCGCACGACGACGTCCGTGGTGGTGTCGGCACTGATCAGCACCGAGACCTTGCCGCCGATGCTCTCGCGCTTCGTGCCCGGGTAGTAGAACCTCAAGATCTCGAGGTGGCCGTGACCGGCCTCGGCCCTGGCCTTGGCGCCGTACTGCGAGAGCCCACGGCCGTGGCCGTAGCCGTTGCCGGTGAGCGAGACCGAGGTCGTACGCCGTGCGCGGTCGTCGTCCGCGGCCGTCGCCGGGGAGGCCGTGACCGGACCGGCCGGCGATCCCACGAGGAGGCCGAGGGCGGCGAGCGTCCCGAGAGCGCGCCGCATCAGCCGGTGAAGGGTTGGGACTGGGCGTTGAACACCGACTGCTTCACGTTGCTCGCCTTCTTGGCCCACGGCGCCTTGACCTTGAACACCTCGAGACCGCGGACCAGGTCGCTGGAGTAGATGTAGCCGTTGTACCAGTAGGACGACCACGAGCCACCGTCGACGAGCTCGTCGTCGGAGATCGCGCCGCGGTCGAAGTGGGCCAGCTCCTTGGGCTTGCGAGGGTTGGTGAAGTCGAAGACCGAGGTGCCGCCCTGATACCAGGCCTGCACCATGATGTCGCGGTTCTCGACCGGGACCAGCGAGCCGTTGTGCGCCACGCAGTTCTCCGTGTCGGACTGCACGCGCGGGATCTTGAAGTAGCTGCGGAACGTGAGCTGACGCTTGCGGATCACGTAGATCCCGTCGGCCCCGCGCTTGCGCCCGACCTCCCTGTTGCACGTCGGGGCACCGCCACCGCCGAGCTCGTCGGTGAAGACCACCGTGCGCCCGGAGCTGCTGAAGGTCGCGGAGTGCCAGAAGGCGAAGTTCCTGGTGTCGCGGACCCGGTCGATGACCCGCGGCGCGGCGCGGTCGGAGATGTCGAGCAGGATGCCGTCGCCCATGCACGCGCCGGCCGCGAGGTCGCGCCTCGGGTAGGCGGTGATGTCGTGGCAGCCGCTCGTGGCGCTGCTGTAGCCGTCGCCGGTCGAGCCGCCGTCCGGGAAGAGCACCGGCTCGTTGACGACCCGGGCGCGCTCGGGGTGCCTGGCCGACACCTTCACGACGCTCATCGAGTCGTGGGGCGCCTCGCAGCCGGGAAGCCCCGGCCCGGTCTCGAAGGAGGAGACGTAGACGAACGCGGTCCGGCCGCCCTTCGCCGGTGCGAGGGTGTGGGTGTGGGAGCCGCACTCGGTGCGCACCGACCTGATGAAGCGCGGGTCGGTCGGGTCGCTGATGTCGAAGAGCCGGATCCCCCACCAGGAGTCCTCGGCGGGGGTGTCACGCCCGTCGTCGCCGTACGCCGAGGCACTCGCGCAGGTGTCGTCCGTGCGCAGCCAGTCGACCGACACGATCAGCAGGTCGCGGTAGACCGAGACGTCGTTCTGACCACCGGGGCAGATCACCTGGGCGACCCGGCGGGGCTGCCGGGGCTTCTTGATGTCGTAGACCGTGAAGCCCTCGTAGTTGCCCGCGATCGCGTGGTGCCCGGTGAAGGTCAGGTCCGTGCCGTAGTCACCCTCGCCGATGAACGCGCCGACGAGGGGCAGGCGGGCCACCTGTCGCATGTTGCGGCTCCGGTCGACCTCGCCGCTGCGCACCCTCGGCTGAGCCGGCTCGATGCCCGCCAGCTCGGCCCCGGGCACGGGCTCGAGCGGCTCCGCGGTCGCCGGAGCCACCACCCCGGACGCCAGAACACCAGCCGTCAGCACCAGCGCACCGACCGAGACGGACCATCTCACGTTCTCTCCCACGGTAATCTCGGCCAGGTGCCGCCTCCCCTTCGACGATCGACCACTCTCGTGGTTCGACTGGTCGGCGTCGGGCTGCTGCTGGCGCTGTCAGGTTGTTCCGGGGAGCAGCCTACGGCCGACGCCTCGCACGCGGGGTCACATCTCTCTTCCCACGAGGTGGTCCCGGCCCCACCGGAGTCAGCCGACTGGAACGCGGCCGACGCGGGCTACCTGACGATGATGGTCGCCCACCACCGGCAGGCCCTCGACCTCGCCGAGCTGGCCGAGACCCGGGCGGCGAACCGTCAGGTGCTCGCGATCGCCCGGTCGATCGAGCAGGGGCAGAGTCGCGAGATCCTCGCGATGGTCGCCTGGCTGGTGCGGCACGACCTCCCCGAGCCGACGCTCGACGACCTCGCGCACCTGCACGACCTGGACGGGATGCAGGGCATGCTCACCGCGGCGCAGGTGGACGCCCTCGCGGCCGCCGACGGGGCGGAGTTCGATCGACAGTTCCTCACCGGGATGATCGCGCACCACCGGGGTGCGGTCGCCATGGCCGACGCGCTCCTGGGCACCGGTGAGGACGTGCGGGTGCGCGAGATGGCCACCGAGGTCATCGCGACCCAGAACGGTGAGATCAGCCGGCTCGCGGCACTCCTCGCCGGCTAGCGCCGCACGAGGTCAGCTCAGAACCGGTGCAGCCTCCGGGCGGCCTCGGCGATCGAGCCGCTCATCGACGGGTAGACCGTGAAGGTCTGCGCGAGCTGGTCGGCGGTCAGCGACTCCGCCACCGCGATCGCGACGGGGTGGATCAGCTCGGAGGCGCGGGGCCCCACCACCACTCCGCCGACCACGATGCCGGTGCCGGGACGGCAGAAGAGCTTGACGAACCCGTCGCGCACGCCCTGCATCTTCGCGCGGGCGTTGCCCGACAGCGGCAGCATGACCGACTCGGCCTGGATCTCACCGGCGTCGACCGCCTGCTGCGACCAGCCGACGGTGGCGATCTCGGGAGCGGTGAAGACGTTCGAGGAGACCTTGCGCAGGTCCAGCGGGTGCACGGTGTCGCCGAGGAAGTGCCACATGGCGATCCGGCCCTGCATCGCGGCGACGCTGGCGAGCATGAGGACGCCGGTGCAGTCACCGGCGGCGTAGACCCCGCGGGCCGACGTCCGCGAGACGCGGTCGACGTTGACGAAGCCGCCGTCCTTGAGGATGACGCCGGCCTCCTCGAGACCGATGTCGTCGGTCTTGGGCACCGATCCGAGGGCCAGGATGCAGTGCGAGCCCTGCACGCTGCGCCCGTCGGTGAGCGTCACGGTGACGACGTCGCCGTCGCGCGTGACCGACTCCATCCGCGACTTCGACAGCACGGTCATGCCGCGGCGCTTGGAGACGTCCTCGAGCACCAGGGAGGCGTCGGCGTCCTCGCCCGGCAGGACGCGGTCGCGTGAGGAGACGAGCGTGACCGGGACGCCGAGGGCGAGGTAGGCGCTGGCGAACTCGGCACCGGTGACGCCCGATCCCACCACGATCAGCTCGGTGGGCACCTCGTCGAGGTCGTAGACCTGCTCCCAGGTGAGGATCCGCTCACCGTCGGGCTGGGCCGTCGGAAGCGTCCGCGGCGCCGCGCCGGTCGCGATCAGCACCGCGTCGGCGTCGTAGGTCTCGTCACCGACGACGACCCGGCCGGGCCCGTCGAGACGGCCTCGACCGTGCACGACGCGCACGCCGTCCTTGTCGAGGCGGCGGGCGATGTCGCCGGACTGGTCGGCCGCGAGCCGCTTCACCCGGGCGTTGACGCGACCCAGGTCGACGCGCAGGCTCGTGGCCGCGTCGCCCTCGGAGTCGCTGAAGTTCACCCCGAGCTCGGCCGCGCCCGCGACCTCGCTCATCAGCTCGGCCGTGGCGATGAGCGTCTTGCTCGGCACGCAGTCGGTCAGCACCGCCGAGCCGCCGATGCCGTCGGAGTCGACGATCGTGACCTCGGCGCCGAGCTGAGCGGCCACGTGGGCTGCCTCGTAGCCCCCGGGGCCACCGCCGAGGATGACGACCTTGTTGGACTCGGGTCCGCCGCTCATCAGAAGTTGATCATGTGGCCGGCGATGCCGTGGATGGCTTCCTTCACCGACTCGCCGAGCGTCGGGTGGGCGAAGACGTTGCGCGCCACCTCGTCGGCGGTGAGGTCCCACTGCTGGGCCAGCGTCAGCACGGGCAGCAGCTCGGTGACGTCGGGGCCGATGAGGTGACCGCCG
>JBFJKO010000248.1:0-5548 GCA_041634935.1 Nocardioides sp. | reverse complement strand
GCCGAGGATCTCGCGCAACACCTCGTCGGTGGTCGCGTCGAACTGGTGCGAGCTGATCGCCCACCGGATCAGGTGCTGGATCAGGGTCTTCGGCACCCCGCCGTTGACGTTGTAGTGCGACATCTGGTCGCCGACGCCATAGGTGCACCAGCCGAGCGCGAGCTCGGACAGGTCGCCGGTGCCGAGCACGATCCCGCCCCGGTGGTTGGCCTGGCGGAAGAGGTAGTCGGTGCGCAGGCCGGCCTGGACGTTCTCGAAGGTGATGTCGTAGGTCGCCCGGTCCCGGGCGCCCTCCCGGGTCTCCGCGTAGGGGTGGTCGAGGTCGTCGAGCATCTGACGGGCCGCGGCGGTGATGTCGAGGGACTCGAAGGTGACGCCGAGGCTCGTGGAGAGCCGGGTCGCGTAGCCCTTGGTCGTCTCGCCGGTCGCGAACCCCGGCATCGTGAAGGCGTGGATGTCGGAGCGGGGCCGCCCCAGGCGGTCCATCGCCTTGGCTGCCACGATCAGGGCGTGGGTGGAGTCCAGGCCCCCGCTGACGCCGATCACGATCTTGGGGTGCCAGGTGCCGCCGCTCGACTCCGTCATCGCGCGCAGGCGCTGCTCGAGTCCGGAGACCTGGATCGAGTAGGCCTCGTAGCAGTCCTGGGCGAGCCGGGCGTCGTCGTCCGGCACGAACGGGAAGCGGTGCACCTGACGCCTCAGCCCGATGTCGCCGCTCGGCGGGTCGAGGGTGAATCCCACCGTGCGGAACCCGCCGGAGATCGAGCCCGACGAGCTCCCGAGACCCCGCCGGTTGTCGTCGAACGTGCCTTGTCGCAGTCGCTCCTGCCGGATCCGGTCGAGGTCGACGTCGGCGATCGTGCGGACGGCGTCGTGCGGGAAGCGCTCGCCCTCGGCGTGCAGCTCGCCGCACTCGTAGATCATCGTCTGGCCGTCCCAGCTCAGGTCGGTCGTCGACTCGCCCTGGCCCGCCGCCGCGTAGAGGTAGGCCGCCTGGCAGCGGGCGCTGGCGCTGCGGACCAGCAGGCGACGGTCCTCGGCCCGTGCGATCGTGATCGGGCTGCCCGACAGGTTGGCGAGCACCGTGGCCCCGGCGAGCGCGGCCTGCGCGCTCGGTGGCACCGGCACCCACATGTCCTCGCAGACCTCGACGTGCAGCCGCAGGTCGGGCAGGTCGTCGGCCGCGAAGATCAGGTCGGGACCGAACGGCACCTCGTGGTCGCCGACCGTGATCAGCGAGCCGGCGGTGTCGTCGCCGGGGGCGAACCAGCGGCGCTCGTAGAACTCCCGGTAGGTCGGCAGGTAGGACTTCGGCGAGACCCCCAGGACCGTGCCGGCGTGGATCACCACGGCGCAGTTGAAGAGCCGGTGGCCGTGGTGCAGCGGGGCACCCACGACCAGGACCGTCCGCAGGTCGCGGCTCGCCTCCACGATCGCGGTCAGCCCCTCGCCCACGCCCTCGAGCAGCACGTCCTGGAGGAAGAGGTCGTCGACGGCGTACCCCGTCAGGCTCAGCTCCGGGAAGACCGCGACCGCGACGCCCTCCTCGTGACAGGCCCGCGCCTGCTCGATGATGCGGGCAGCGTTGGTCGCGGGATCGGCGATCGCGACCGGCAGCGTGCACGCCGCGACCCGAGCGAAACCGTGCGCGTAGGCGGAGTAGAAGTCCACACTGGGAGCCTAGTGGCCGCGCGAGCGATGAGTCCGGCGCGTGGCCCGGGTCTGCACCTCTACCGACGAGAGGAACACGCCATGACCGCCAGCATCACGCCCTGCCTGTGGTTCGACGACCAGCTCGAGGAGGCCGCCGAGTTCTACACCTCGGTCTTCCCGAACTCCTCGATCGGGCACCTCGCCCGCCACGGGGAGGCGGGCCCGGGTGAGCCCGGGACGGTGATGGCCGGCGAGTTCACGCTCGACGGGACGACGTTCCGGGCGATCAACGGCGGCCCGGCGTTCCCCTTCACCGAGGCGGTCTCGTTCAGCATCGCGTGCCGCGACCAGGTCGAGGTCGACTACTACTGGGACTCGCTCGTCGACGGCGGCACCGAGTCGATGTGCGGCTGGCTCAAGGACCGCTTCGGCGTGTCCTGGCAGGTCGTGCCCGACCGTCTCCACGAGCTGCTCTCCGACCCCGATCCCGCGCGGGCCCGCGCCGCGAGCGAGGCGATGCTCGGCATGCAGCGCCTGGTCGTGGCCGACCTCGAGGCCGCCGCCGACCGCGTCAGCACGTCCATGTCCGGCACCAGCACGGGCACCGGCACCACCCACCACTGAAGGAGCAGCACCATGACCACGCGACTCAATCCCTACCTCACCTTCGACGGCGACGCCCGCAGCGCGATGGAGTTCTACGCCTCCGTCTTCGGCGGCGACCTCAACGTCATGGCCTTCTCCGACATGGGCGGGATGGGCATGCCGGAGGACAAGCAGCACCTGGTCATGCACTCCGACCTCACGGTCAACGACGGGGTCATGCTGATGGGCTCCGATGCCTTCGACGACACCCCGATCAGCAACGGCACCGTCAGCCTCAGCGGCGACGACGGCGACACGCTGCGCGCGTGGTTCGCCGGCCTTGCCGAGGGCGGCACGGTCGTCGTCCCGCTCGAGGTGGCCCCGTGGGGCGACCCCTACGGTCAGCTGACCGACAAGTTCGGGATCACCTGGATGGTCAACATCGGGGGCGACGACCCGGCCGCCTGAAGGCTGCACTCGGGACGGCGTGACCGGCGCCACAGCCCGCGCGCCGCGGATACGTCTAGCGTGGGGGACGTCCGTGGACCGCACCAGGCGGCTGCGAGACCTGCACAGAAGGTGAGCTGACCTCGCGATGAGCACCCCCGACCAGCCCGAGGAGACCGCGCCCTACGGCTCCGGACCCGCCCGCCCCGCGGACGGGCCGACCAAGCCGATCAAGCGGATCCGCACCCAGCACCTGCGCGAGATGAAGGAGCGCGGCGAGCGGTTCTCCATGCTCACCGCCTACGAGCAGTACGCCGCCGCGACGTTCGACGAGGCGGGCATCGAGGTGCTGCTCGTCGGTGACAGTGCGAGCAACAACGTCTACGGCAACGAGACGTCGCTCCCGGTCACCGTCGAGGAGCTCATCCCGCTCACCCGGGCCGTGAGCCGCTCGGTCAGCCGGGCGCTCGTCGTGGGTGACCTGCCGTTCGGCAGCTACCAGGCCTCCGCCGAGCAGGCCTATCTGACGGCCGCACGCTTCATGAAGGAGGGCGGGGCCCACTGCGTCAAGCTCGAGGGCGGCGTCGAGATGGTGCCGCAGATCGAGAAGCTCACCCGCGGCGGCATCCCCGTGATGGCCCACATCGGCTTCACCCCCCAGTCCGAGCACGCGCTCGGCGGCTACCGGGTGCAGGGGCGCGGCGAGACCGGCGCCCGCGTGCTCGAGGACGCGCACGCCGTCCAGGAGGCCGGCGCCTTCGCTGTCGTGATGGAGATGGTGCCGGGCGAGACCGCGGGCAGGGTGACCTCCGAGCTCACCATCCCGACCATCGGGATCGGCGCCGGGCCCGACTGCGACGGGCAGGTGCTGGTCTGGCAGGACGCCTTCGGCCTGCGGCAGGGACACATGGCGCGCTTCGTCAAGCAGTACGCCGACGTGCACGACGTCCTGCTCCAGGCGGCGCGCGCCTACGACGCCGACGTGAAGGCCGGCACGTTCCCCGGCCCGGAGCACACCTTCTGAGGAGGCCTGGACCGACCCCGATCAGCCGACGGACACGACCGTCGCCTCGAGGGTGACGCCGCGGCGCGGCGCGTAGGTCACCGTCGTGCCGGCGGACGCCCCGAGCAGCGCCTGGCCGAGCGGGCTGGTGGGGGTCACGGCCTCCACGCCTGCGGCGACCGACTCCACCGAGCCGACGACGAACGTCTCCGGTCCGTCGCCGAGGTCGAGCACGACCCGGTCGCCGAGCGCGACGACGCCCTCCACGTGCTCGACCCGGCTGGCCTCGTCGATCTCGAGCTCGAGCGCGGCGATCCGCTCGTCGAGGGTGCCCAGGCGGATGCTGGCTTCAACGTTGGTCGCACGGTCGGCGATGTCGCCGACCTGCTCCTGGCGGGTCTCGGCGAGCGCCGCGTCCCGCTCGGCGCGCAGGTCGTGCAGGCGGGCCGCGAGCAGGTCGGTGTGGGGAGTGGCGGTTGCAGTCATGGCCGTGGGGTCCTTCTCGGGTGAGTCGTTCAGCTCGGAGACACAGAGATATCTCTTCTGCGTGCTCAATGAACCACCCCGAAGGCGTCTGTATGCCCGAATAAGGAAGTTCTCAGCCAAGGGCCCCGGGCCGGTTACCGTGACGCCATGCCCACGTCCCGGTGGCGCCATAGCGCCACACCCGTCGGAGTCACGTTCGCCGGTGTGCTGGCCCTCACCGCAGCCCTGCTCGCGGCGCCCGTCGGGTCGGCCGTCGGTCCGGTCACACCGGGCTCCTCGGTCGGGGACGGCGTGACCGGCGACGCGCAGCGAGCCGCGGCTCCCCGGTTGAAGGTCACCACGAAGGTCGCGGGCCTCAGCCACGCCTGGGACGTCAAGCAGATCGACCGCGGACGGCTGCTCATCACCGAGCGCGACCCCGCACGCCTCACGGTGGCGCGTCGCAACGGCAGCACGTACGCCGTCCGTTTCCCCAGCGCGCGGATCTGGACCTCGGGCGAGACCGGCCTGATGGGCCTGGAGGTCGACCCACGGTTCAGGCGGAACGGTCGCTTCTACACCTGCTCGGGGTGGAAGAAGGCCCGCGGGGGGCAGGACATCCGGGTGATCGCGTGGCGCCTGGATGCCTCGCGCACCCGCGCGCGGCTCGTCGAGCCCCTGGTCACCGGCCTGCCGACCAGCAGCGGCCGCCACGGCGGCTGCCGGCTCCTGCTCGCGAGCAACGGCGCCCTCGTGGTCGGCACCGGCGACGCGGCGGTGGGCACCCACCCCCGCAACCTGCGATCGCTCGGCGGCAAGACCCTGCGCCTCGACCGCCGTACCGGAGCACCGTGGCCGGGCAACCCGTTCGTCGAGGCCCGCAACCGCGCGAAGCGCTACGTGCTCACCTACGGGCACCGCAACGTGCAGGGCCTGGCCCAGCGACGCGACGGCAGCCTGTGGTCGGTCGAGCACGGACCCGACACCGACGACGAGGTCAACCGGCTGGTGCGGGGCGGCGACTACGGCTGGCACCCGGTGCCCGGCTACGACGAGTCGGTCCCGATGACCGACTTCTCCCCGCCCGGGAAGCAGGTCGGTGCCCGGTGGAGCTCCGGCCGACCGACGCTGGCCACGTCCGGCGCGACCTTCGTCGACGGCCGGAGGTGGGGCCGGTACGACGGGACCCTGGCGGTCGCGGCGCTCAAGTCCGAGCGGGTGGTCTTCTTGGACATGACCGCCGGCACGGAGCCGCAGGTCTTCGCGCCGGCTGCCCTGCGGTCCTCCGGTCGGCTGCGCGCGGTCACCCAGCTGCGCAACGGCAACCTCCTCGTCGCCACCGACGGGGTCGACGGCGACGGGCGAATCCTGCTCGTGCGACCGCGGCGCTGACCT
>JBFJKO010000247.1:0-5551 GCA_041634935.1 Nocardioides sp. | reverse complement strand
CGGTCGAGGCGTTCAACACTGACCTCCGCACGGCCGGGGCCTGGGTCTTCGCCGGCGGGCTCCAGCCGGTCGAGACGAGCACGGTGGTCGACCACACCGGCGACAGCCCGGTCGTCACCGACGGGCCGTACTCGGACTCGAAGATCTCGCTGGGAGGTTTCTGGGTCATCGAGGCCGCGGACCTCGACGCCGCGCAGACCTGGGCGCAGCGGGCCTCGCGCGCCTGCCTCGGCAAGGTCGAGGTGCGGCCGTTCCAGGACGAGCCCGAGGACTGACCACGCGGAGGGCGGACGCCGCTGGCGCACTCGCAGGTGTATCCGGCCGCGGCCGGGGGAGCATGGCCTGCATGAACCTCTCTCGGGTCGTCGTCGGCGGTCTCGCCTGCCTCGTGCTGGCCGGGTGCGGGGACTCCACCGGGAGCGCCTCGGACGCACCGTTCACCCTCCCCGTGGGCTCGACGATGTGGGACACCAGCGCCCCGGCGTGGGTCGACGACGGCACCCTCCACGTCGGCGAACAGACGGTGCGCCTGGGTCCGGGGGTCGACCAGTTCGTGCTCGGGGCGACCGGTGCCTACTGGGTGCGTGACGGGGTCCTGCTGTTCACCGACCCGGAGGGCAGCACCGAGCGGGTCGCCGACGTGGGGTGGAGCAACCTGGCGGTCTCCGCCGACCGCTCGGTCCTGGCCACCGTCGACCAGTCGCGAGGTCCGACGGACCGCTACGGCACCCACGTCCTCCAGGTCGCGGTCTTCGACACCACCACGGGGGAGCAGCTCTACCGCACTCCCGACGAGGAGCCGGAGCGAGACGACGACCTCACCGACCTCTACAGCGAGACCATGCCGCTGCTGGCCGGGGTCAGCAACGAGCACGTCTTCTTCGACGACACCACCATCGACCTCGACGACGGCTCGACGACGCCGTCCGCACCGGACGACGAGGGCGTCGACGTCTACGAGGGCCTGGCCGAGACCCTCTTCCCCGAGGGCTACCGGGTCCACGTGCAGAGCGCGGGGGAGCGCCGCGTCCCGGCCGACTCCTCGGCCTACGGCACCGGCCTGCTCTCCCCGGACCGGAGCACCCTCTTCGACACCGGCGTCTGGCCGGCCGCTGCTGTCGCCTACGACGCGGAGACCGGACGCGAGCGTCCGATCGACGCTCCCTGGGAGCACTTCACCCTGACCGGCTGGAGCGACCCGCAGACGTTCTTCGGGGTCGCCGAACGCATCGACGAGGACGCCGACAACGTCCTGCAGGCCCGACAGGTCGTGAGCTGCACGGTGCAGGCGCTCACGTGCGCGCCGGTGAGCCCCGTCATCCCGGCGGAGTCGCCTTCGGAGAGCGAGCCCCGGGCCTTCCTGCTCGAGGGCCGCAGCCACGGCTACTGAGGTCGCACCGACGTCGCGACGAGCACGCGCTGCTCACCTCCAGGTGCGTGCCCGGGCGCGACGCGCTCGTCTAGGTTGGGCGCCGTGACCCCTGCTGCCCTGACCCTGCCCACCGCCGAGCACGCCGAGGAGTGGGTGCGCGCCCGCGCCCAGGAAGGGATCGCCGCGGCCACCGAGCTGATCCGGGGGCTCCGCGAGGCACCGCCGACGGGCGACTCGGCCGCGCTCGCCGCGCTGCGGATCTGGGACGAGGCCGCGCTCCAGCTCGGCAACGTCGCCGCGATGGGCTCGCTCTACGGCAACGTGCACCCCGACGAGTCGGTCCGCTCGGCCGCCGAGAAGGCCGAGCAGGACGTCATGCGGCTGCTGACCGAGCTCAGCCTCGACCGCGAGCTCTACGAGGTGTTCGCCGGACTCGACGCCTCCGGACTCGACGAGCAGGCCGCGCGCCTGATGACCAAGGTGCTCGCCGACTTCACCCGCGCCGGCGTCGACCAGGACGACGAGACCCGCGCCCGGATCACCGCGATCAGCGAGCGGCTGACCGAGCTCGACCAGGAGTTCGGCAAGGTGATCCGCGACGACGTGCGCAGCATCCGCGTCGCCCCCGAGCGGCTCGCCGGCCTGCCGCAGGACTTCCTCGACGCCCACCCCGCGGACGACGACGGGCTGGTGACGGTCACGACCGACTACCCCGACGCCGTCCCCACCCGCATGTTCGCCCACGACCAGGACGTCCGCCGTGAGATGACCCAGGCCTTCCTCGACCGGGGGTGGCCGGACACCGACCCGCTGCTGCGCGAGATGTTCGACCTGCGCCACGAGCTGGCGGGCCTCGTCGGCTACGCCGACTGGGCGGCCTACGACGCCGACGTGAAGATGATCAAGGAAGGGCCCGCCATCCCGGCCTTCATCGACAGGATCGCCGAGGCCGCGGCGGGCCCGATGGAGCGCGACCTCGCCGTCCTCCTCGAGCGCTACCGCGCCGACCACCCCGACGCCGAGCGGGTGCTCAACTTCGACGCCTCCTACTACGAGGAGCTCGTCCGCAAGGAGCAGTACGACGTCGACTCCCAGCGCGTGCGCACCTACTTCGCCTTCGACAAGGTGCGCCAGGGGCTCCTCGAGGTCACCGGTCGGCTCTTCGGGCTCCGCTACGACCGCGTCACCGATGCCAACGTCTGGGACCCCGACGTGGCGACGTACGACGTCGTCGACCTCGCCCAGGAGGACGGCGTGGTGCTCGGCCGCATCTACCTCGACCTGCACCCGCGGGCGGGCAAGTACAAGCATGCCGCTCAGTTCACCCTCACCGACGGGGTCGCCGGCCGCCAGCTCCCCGAGGGGGTCCTGGTCTGCAACTTCTCGCGCGGACTGATGGAGCACGACGACGTCGTGACGCTGTTCCACGAGTTCGGCCACCTCGTCCACCACGTGCTGGGCGGCCACGTCGCCTGGGCGCGCTTCGCGGGCGTCGCCACCGAGTGGGACTTCGTCGAGGCGCCCTCGCAGATGCTCGAGGAGTGGGCCTGGGACGCCGACGTCCTGAGCAGCTTTGCGACCGACGAGGACGGTGAGCCGATCCCGACCGAGCTCGTCGAGGCGATGCGGCGCAGCGACGACTTCGGGAAGGGCTACTCCGCCCGGGTGCAGATGTTCTACGCGGCGATGTCCTACTGGTTCCACGTCGAGCGTCCCGACGACCTGACGGCGCGGATGATCGAGCTCCAGGAGCGTTACTCGCCGTGGCCCTACCTCGAGGGCACCCACATGTTCGCGAGCTTCGGGCACCTCGGCGGCTACAGCTCCGCCTACTACACCTACATGTGGTCGCTCGTGATCGCCAAGGACCTCTTCAGTGCCTTCGACGGCCAGGACCTCTTCGACACCGCAGGCACCGGCGTGGCCCGTCGCTACCGCGACCGCGTGCTCGCCCCCGGGGGAAGTAAGGATGCCGCCGACCTCGTCGAGGACTTCCTCGGCCGGCCCTACACGTTCGATGCCTACGCCGCCTGGCTGGCCGAGTAGGCCGGTCCGACGACGGGTCGTCTAGACCGATGGGGCGTCCGAGGAAAGAAATTGAACATCTGACGTCTAAGCCGTTCCGGCGCGGGTACGAGCCAGCCAGCGTGTTCTTGGACACGCGTTGCGGACTCGGGGTCTCCCCCGGGTCGTAGCCCTGAGATGGGCCATCCAAACCGTGGGGGTGAAGATGCTGACGTCAGTGCTGCATCCTTCCCTGCCCCGGTGCGCAGTCGGCTCAGGCGCGCTCGGCGTGTCGTTCCCGATCGGCGCGGTGTGATGACGGTGTCGGAGGTAGAGCTGAGCGACGAGCTCATCGAGGCCCTCGTCCGCGACACGTCGGTGGAGCAGGGCCTGGTCCAGCTGCGGGCGTCCGTCGCGGTCGACCGCTCGGCGCTGGAGCGGCTGGCCTCACGTGCCGAGGAGCTGCTGCACGTCGCGCCGGCGTCCGCCGAGCGCCTGTGCGAGCTGGTCGTCGCCGCCGACGACGTCCCCGACCGGGTCGCGGCCACCGCTCGGGCCCGCTACGCCCTGGCGCGGGTGTGCGCCGAGCGCGGTGAGCTCGAGCGTGCGCTCACCCTGATCGCGGCCGCGCGGTCCGAGCTCCTGCAGGTCCCCGACGAGCTGGGCGCCCTGCGTACCGACCTCGGCCGCATGCAGGTGCTCGACGACCTCGGTCGTCACGGCGACGCGGTCGACGTCGGCGAGGCGCTGCTCACCGCGATCGAGGCGCTTTCGGTCCCGCCCGAGCGCCAGACCGAGCGCGCCACCGTGCGCGCGGCGGCGCTCTGCAACGTCGGGGTCGCCCACAGCTTCACCGGTCTCCACGAGCGCTCCCTCGAGTGCTACGCCGCCTCGGAGGCGGCCTACGCCGCCCTCGGGCTGTCGGTCCAGGTGGCCCAGCAGCGGGCCAACCGGGGCATCGAGCTGCTGGCGCTGGGCCGGGCCCGCGAGGCCATCGAGTGCCTGGTGTCGGCCCGCGCCGCCTTCGACGAGGCCGGTGACCGTCTCTGGTCGGCCAAGTGCGCGGTCAACCTCGCCGAGGCGCTCCACCAGCTCGGCTCCCTCGTCGAGGCCCTCACGGTGCTGGAGGAGTCGCGCACCACGCTCGCCGAGCTCGGTGCGCACGCCGAGGAGGTGCGTGCCGGGCTGGAGACGGGCCGCGCCTACCTGGCCGCCGGGCTGTACGCCGAGGCGCGGGCGGCCTGCGTCGAGGCGGCGCTGCGGGCCCATGAGCACGACCTGCGCCACGACGCCGGCTACGCGAGCTTCACCCTGGCCCTGGCGATGATCGGACTCGACGACCTCGACGGCGCGGCCACCGAGCTGCGCCGCGCCGAAGGCCTCTTCGCCGCCACCGACGACCGTCAGTACCTCGCACGCGTGCAGCTGACCCAGGCCGAGCTCGCGGTGCTGGGTGAGGACGTCGAGCTGGCCGGCGAGTTGCTCCAGGAGGCCATGGCGGCGCTGGAGGCCGGCCGGTGGCAGATCCCGCTGGCCTCGGCCCGGCTCCTGGAGTCCGACCTGGCGCCGTCGGTGTCGCGGCGCTCGGCGCTGCTCGCGGCGCTCGGCCCGCTGGTGCTCGACCTCGGCATCCCCGAGCTGCGTCACGCCTACGACCTCCGTCTCGCCCGCGTCTACATCGAGCAGGGTCGCGTCGACGAGGCCGAGACCGCCCTGCGCCGCGCCGTCGAGCTGGTGGAGGCGCGAGGCGCGTCGCTGGGCGACCCGCAGCTGCGGATCGCCTTCCGCTCCGACCGCGTCGCGGCGCACGACGCGCTCATCGACCTCCTGGCCCGGCGCGGCAGCGCTGCGGACGTCGAGGAGGCCTGCCGTCTCAGCGACCTCCCCAAGGCCCAGACCCTGCTCGACCTGACGGGCGGGACCGTCGGCACCGAGACCGGCGCGCTCGACCGCGCCGCGGCTGCTGCGGTGGTCCCGGACGACGGCCTCCAGCGGCTGCGCAGCGACCTCAACGCCACCTACACCGCGCTGCAGACCGCCGAGGAGGCGTCGCGGCGTTCGTTGCTCCGCGAGCGCGCCGGCCGGCTCGAGGACGAGCTCGCGAGCCTGCGGCTGCGGGCCTCGGTGGTGCCGAGCGCCGGCGGCGCCGCGGCCGGCGCGGACGACGGCAGCGTG
>JBFJKO010000246.1:0-5568 GCA_041634935.1 Nocardioides sp. | reverse complement strand
CCGGTCTCTCGTACGTCGATGAAGCTCGCGCCGTCCTCGTAGGCGGCCGCGGCCTGGTCGATGGTCATCTCACGCATGTGGGATTCCTTCCTGCCCGTGTGGGCGGGTCGATGAAACCCGGGGAGGGGGTCGTGTCCACGACGTTAACACAACCCCCAGGGGGGTTACGAGTCCTACCAGGACGCGACGACGTCGAAGGTTGCGCCTCCGTCGTCGCTGCGGTGGAGGGCGGAAGTGGTCGCCACCCACACCTGGGAGCCCGGTCCGGCGGTGAGGGCCTGCGGCTGACCGGTGCCGACTGTGCCCAGGCGCTCCCAGCCGGCGAGGTCGTCACTGCCGTGGAGGACCCCGGTCGGGGTGAGACCGACGAGCGTGCCGTCGTCGGCGAAGTCGACCAGCTGGAGCAGAGGTGCGGACGGCATCGGAGCGAAGGAGCGGCCGGCGTCCTCACTCACGCGGGGACCGTCCTCGGTCGTGGCGACGACCGCGGAGCTGGCGGCGGCGAGATCGAGGGCGGCGACGTCGCTCGCTCCCCGGGCCCACGTCGTGCCGGCGTCGTCGCTGACCTGGATCGCTCCGAGGGCCCCGTCGTAGCCCACGACGCCCCCCGGCCACGCATCGAGGGCGTGGAAGTCGGCCTCGCCCGACAGGGAGACCGAGGTCCAGGTCTGCCCGCCGTCCGTGGAGGTGATGAGCCCCAGTGCCATCGGACCGTCCTCGCCGTGGCCGGGATGGCCGCTGGCGAAGAGCCGACCGTCGGGCCCGACGGTGAAGCCCATCAGGTCGGTGCTGAGGTCGCCGACCTTGGCGAGCCCGCCGTCCTCGTAGGCCACCAGCCCGGTGTGGGTGGCGATCAGGACGCGATCGGGGTCGGTCGGATCGACGCCGAGCCCGTGGACGTGGGAGAGGTCGACTTCCGAGGACGCGTCCGTGCCACCGGTCGGGATGTCGGACGCGCTGCAGGCGGAGGTCAGGACCAGAAGGGCGGCTCCGCACGCGCCGAGGCTGCGGCCGCTCACCCGGCGAGCTCCTCGAGCGTCACGATCTCGGCAGTCTGCGACTCGACGATGTCGTCGGCGAGGGCCAGGGCCTCCTCGTTGGCCCCGGTCTCGAGCTCCTCCTCGGCCATCTCGATGGCGCCTTCGTGGTGCTCGACCATCATCGAGAGCCACATCGTCTCGAAGCCACGGTCGTCAGAGGCGTCGAGCTCCCCCATCGCGTCGGCACTCATCATCCCCGGCATGCCTGACATGCCCGACATGTGGTCCATGTCCTCCATGGGGGAGTGGGCGTTCGCGTGGTCCAGGGACGTCTCCGGGATGGGTTGGTCCCAGGCGCGGAGCAGGTCGGACATCTGCTCGATCTCCGGAACCTGCGCGGTGCGGATCTGGTCCATCAGGGCGGCCACCTCGGGGTCCAGGTCGCGACCCTGGGCCATCACGACCATCTGCACGGCCTGGGCGTGGTGCGGGATCATCCGGGTCGCGAAGTCGATGTCGGCCTGGTTGAAGGTCGAGCCGTCGGGGGCTGTCTGGGCGGCGCTGGGCTCGGCCGAGTCGGAACCCTCGCCGCACGCGGCGAGGAGGGTGGCGGTAGCGAGGGTGGCACCGACCAGGGCGAGGCGGCGTCGCCGAGGGGCGGGGGCAGGAGCGGTGGTGCGGCGGATCATGGGTGGTGGTCTCGATTCTCGACGTCGTTGCGGGATCTGGGTGCACAGCAGCCGACCACGCGAGGGGTGGTCGGCGGCGCACCCTTCAGCAACGCAGGATCGAGAGGGTGTGGAGGTCCGGGGGCTCCGGCAACCGGGCACGTCGGGACAGGATGGCCAGCTGCGAGGTCGGGTCGTCGACGCGTCGTCCGACGAGCGGGCGACCGGCTCGACCGTTGAGCGCCAGGGTCAGTCCGATGCCCACGAGGAACAGGCAGACCGTGCCGACGTCACAACCGAGCGTCGACTCGAGGCCGCTGCCCCGATCGGAGGGCCGGTCCGCGAGGCTGTCGTGGCCGGCCGGGTGTGATCCGGCGGTGGACGAGCCGCCGTGCTCCACGGCGCTGTGGACGTGCCCGGACAGGACGTGCATGGCCAGCACGCCGATCAGCAGGGCGCCGATCGCCAGCGTGCTGCGCCAGCGCGTCCGTGCGGAACCGCTGACTGCTCGGTCGGTCACGGGAGCCATGTGTCCAGCGTAGGCGGGTTGCCTCAGCCGACCTTGCCAGGGAGCCACCGTCGTGGTCGTCAGGTCCGGGTTGTCAGCCGAGGCCACCGCCGCCGCGGTGCGCGACGCGCTGGCCCGAGCGCCGGCTCGTCACCCGGTCGGGCGCTGCTGCTGGTCGGAGGGGCCCCAGGCCGAGAACTGCTCGACGCGCACGGTGTCGGCGCGCACCCCCACCTCGCCCAGGAGTCGCTGGGCGTAGGAGGAGAAGCCGACCGAGCCGCACACGAACGCGCGCTCGACCCCCTCGACGAGGTGCCGGACCTCCTCCGGGTACGGCGTCGCCGCGACGCGGCTGCCGAGGTTCTCGCGCGTGGTCGCGACGAACGCGCCGGCAGCGACCAGCTCGTCGGCGTACGGCAGCTCTTCCAGCGTCTTGCCGACCGCGACGACCCGCAGCCGGTCCGGGACCCCGAGCCGGATCGCGTGGCGCATCATCGAGACGAGCGGCACGACGCCGGTGCCGCCGCCGATCGCGATCGCCGGCTCGTCACCGGTCCAGGTGAACCAGCCGCCGATGGGGCCGCGCACCTCGAGCACGTCGCCGACCTCGGCGACGTCGTGCAGGTGTCCGGAGACCTCGCCGTCCGGCATCCACTCGACCATCAGCTCGACGAGCGGGTCGGTGGGGTCGGAGGCGACCGAGTAGGACCGCTGGGCGGTGTAGTCGTCAGGCGCACGGAGCCGGACGACGTAGTGCTGGCCGGGCAGGTGAGCGGTGCGGCCGTCGACGTCGAGGCGCAGGCGCACCAGCCGGTCCTCGCGCTCGATCTCGGCGATCGTCGCGGTCGTCCACGGACCGACGCGGGGGATCACGGGTCGCCCTGGTAACGCTGCTCGAGCCACGGGTCGCCCCGGTCGTGGTAGCCGTTCTGCTCCCAGAAGCCCGGGCGGTCGTGCGCCATCACCTCGAGGCGGGTCACCCACTTCGCCGACTTCCAGAAGTACAGGTGCGGCACCAGCAGGCGCACCGGGCCGCCGTGGTCGACGGTGAGCGGCTTGCCGTCGAAGTCCCACACCACCCACGCCCTGCCGCCGCGGAGGTCCTCGATGGGCAGGTTGGTGGTGTAGCCGGAGGCCGTGTGGGCCATCACGAAGGCGCCTTCGGGCAGCGGCCTCGCGGCGTCGAGGAGCGTGTCGACGCTGACGCCGGTGAAGGTGGTGTCGAACTTGCTCCACGTCGTCACGCAGTGGATGTCGCCGGCGTACGACGACGGGGGCAGCGCGTGGATCTCGTCCCACGACCACGACTGCGGTGCCTCGACGAGGCCGTCGATGCCCAACGACCAGGAGTCGACGTCGACGCGCGGTGTGGCCTCCGCGGTGAGGGAGGGGAAGTCGGTGCCGGTGTCGTACTGACCCGGTGGCAGGCGCCCCTCGCGGGCAGGGTCGGACGGGCGACGGCGTCCGGTGAAGCCTCGGGTGACGGGCATGGGTCCATTCTGACCGGTCGCCCCGAGCGCGATCCAGGCCGCCCGGGGTGCGGGCCCTCAGGCGGCGTCGACGTCGCTCTCGACGACGGCCTCGTGGCACATCCGGAGCACGTCGTCGCTCTGGCCGGGGGCGAGCTCGTAGGCGCACATGAGGGGGAATTCGACCTGCGCGCGCAGGGCACCCCAGGCCGACTCGAGCTCGAGAGCGAGGTGGCCGTCGCCCCGGCGCCAGTAGCGGTCGACGACCTCGCCGTAGATCCGCAAGGACGACCACCGGGCGCTGAGGTCGCGCGCCCGGTCGCCGACGAGACGTTGGAACTGGGTGGTGTCGATGTGTCCGTCACGCACGAGGGCGCGGTCGAGGGTCTCGGCGTCGAGGGGGATGAGCTGACCGGTGGCCTCGGCGGCGTCGGGGTCGATCCCGAGGTCGTGCAGCGCGGACGCGACGTGGGCGAGCCGCGGGGGTGCGGCGACGACCACCACGGCCTCGCCGCGGGTGAGTCCGTGGGCGGCGTACGACGTGAGGCTCTCGACGAGCGGGTCGGTGCCGCTGCCGTCGTCGGTCCAGAACGCCACGGAGTGCCCGAGCCGGGCCTGGTCGGGCTGGAGGGGTCGGCGCGCCACCGGGAGGGCGGGGAAAGTCACGGTGAAGCGGGTGCCGTCGCGCTGGTCGTGGGAGACCGTGCCACCCATGGCCTCGGTGAGCTGGCGCACGATGAGCAGACCCAGTCCGCTGCCACCGAAGGCGCTCGAGCTGTCACCACGGGAGTAGCCCTCGAAGAGGGACTGGCACAGCTCCTGGGGCACCCCGGCTCCGTCATCGCTCACGCTGAGCTGCACCTCGCTCGCCTCGCGCACGGCGGTCACGCGCACGACGGAGCCGCCGTAGCGCAGGGCGTTGCTCAGGAGGTTGTCGACCACCTGGGCGAGGCGCAGGGGGTCCGCCAGGGCGACCAGGTCGGTCGGCACGTCCAGCGAGACGGTCACGCCGTCCGGCACCGGGCGCCCGGAGAGCGCCTCGGCGCAGACGTCGGCGAGATTCACGACCCGGGTCGAGAGCTCCAGGGCGCCGCGGTCGGCCAGGTCGGAACTGCCGATGTCGTCGAGGAGGCGCACGAGCATCTCGCTGCGCCGGGCGATCATCGAGCAGAGGTGCTCGACGGCCTCGGGCGGGAGGGTGTTGAAGCCGTGCTGCAACTGGTCGGCACCCTCGTGGAGCACCGTCGCGGCGTTGCGCATGTCGTGGATGAGTTGTGCGTCGAGTCTGTCCATCTCAAGCCCCCCGTTCAGAGTACGCCTGTTGCGGGCCTTGTCATGGTCTCGTCCGGATTCGGTGCGCGATACACCCTCTCGTCGACGTATCACGCGGCCCGCGAGGCGCTCCTCCTCTCTGCGTCGCGAACCGCCGCACGCAGAGATGAAGGGAGACAGGGCACATGAGAGTTCCATTCGAGGAGGTGCCGCTCGACGTACGGCGTCGCGCGGCCCGGGCCGTCGCCACGCTCGTCGGCGACCGGCTCTCGCCGCACGAGCCACGGGAGACCGAGCCGACGTTCGGGGAGGCCACCCCGGTCTACCGCCCGGACGTGGCCGACGTCGCCTACTGGGAGATCGAGATCGGCGGTCTCGTGACCGCGCTGCCCGAGCCGGAGGGCGAGGCCGGCCGCGCCGAGCAGGGGTTCATCGTCGTGGCCACCGGCGAGCACGACGTCCCGGTGCCGCACTTCAGCCTCGACCTGGCGCCGCCGAGCCGGCAGCTCGATGTGCTCGGCGACGTCGACCGCGTGCTCAAGCTCGACGCGCTCTGCTACGCCGGGGTCGACAAGCGCGGCAACCTGGTCGGCCACATCGGCACGATGCCCCCCAAGCTCACCGGCGTACCGCGCGAGCTGCCGAAGCGGCTGCCGGCCGGGTACGCCGTG
>JBFJKO010000245.1:0-5571 GCA_041634935.1 Nocardioides sp. | reverse complement strand
GGAGCCGATGTCGTTGATCGCGACCTGGGGCGCGTTGTCGTCATAGCTGGACGGAAGAGGGTAGTTGAGGGTGGATGTCATAGGGGAAATGATTCCTTGATGGGCAGAAGTCGAGTGAACGCACCTGTTGTCCTCTTCCGCTGACACCGTGACGTGCGAGCACGTCCCGGTCGGGCAGCGAGCCGCGGTCCGCGTCGGATTGGGTCCCGGCAGACAGCAGGCGCAGCCTCTGAGACTACGCCCGCCCCCGCGACGGCGTCCAACCGAGGTGCTGATGGGACGGGTGGGCCTGAAGCGCATATCCCACCCAGGAGGGGGTACCGGACACGTGTCGTGCTGAGCAGGCCCTCCAGGGGGTCGAGAGGCACCGCGTACGTGCAGCACTGCTCCGGCGACTCCCCCCGCCCGGTCCGATCCCCCCTCGGACCGACAATGAACGGAGCACCCGCATGCCCTCGTCCACCCCCTCCCCGGCGTCGCGACGTCCGGCCTCCCCCTGGTTGGACGCCGTCCGCCGGCGCGTCGCCCCGGTCGCGGCCTGCACCGCGATCGCTGTCATCGGCAGCACCGCCACCCTCGCCGTGACCGCCTCGTCCCAGGCCGCGCCCGCCGTGTCCAGCGCCGCCGCGCCGCTCCCGGCGTTCGAGGCCGGCTCCGCGTCGGGCGTCCTCGACCTCACCGCCGTGGCGGCGGCCGGGCTCTCGGCCGGCGACATCAGCCTCGCCGACGCCGTCGGCACCACCGGCACCGCGCTCGACCCGCGCTCCTCGGCGTCGGCCACCAACCTCGACGGCACCCTGCTCACCGCGGTCCCGTTGAACCAGCTGGCCTCCGCGAGCCAGACGGCTCCCGAGGACAACCCCGACGGCGCCGCTGACGACATCATTCCGTTCACGACGAGCCCGGTCCTCAACCTGGGCGTCTCCAACGCGACGGCCTCGGCTCGCTGGGGTGGCGACGACGCCTGCCTGCCCGGCGACGTGCCGCTGACGCGTTCGAAGGTCACCACCGCCGACGCCGAGGTCCTGCCGGTGGCCGGCATCGCCGACTTCGTCACGATCCCCGACACCGTGTCGGTCACCGAGACGACGAGCCTCATCGAGACGCCGTCAGCTGACGCGCGGAGCGTCCAGGCCACCGCCCAGGGGTCGACCGTCGACCTCCACCTCCTCGGCGCCATCAACGTGAAGGTCCTCAGCACCCCCACCCTGACCGCCACCGCGAGCGGCAGCGCCGGCGGCGCCGAGGTCACGTACGTCGACCCGGTGCTCGAGATCGACGTCGCCGGCTCCGGTGGCACGCTCAACGCCTCCGACCTGCCGCTCGACCTCGCCGTTCCCGGCAACCCGCTGCTCGAGCTCGAGCTGCGCCTCGGAGAGGTCGACAACCACGTCGAGAGCGCCGACGGGACCGAGGCCAGCGCCATCGCGGCCGTGCTCGAGGCCCGACTGGTCCTCCTCCCGGCCGGCCTCACCGTCGTGGACCTCGACCTCTTCCCGATGTCCGTCAGCGCCAAGGCACCGGTCGGCGGGGTGACCTGCATCGTCGATCCCACGCCGTCGCCGACGCCGTCCCCGACCGGCACCCCGACGCCCACGCCCACGCCCACCGCTACACCGACGCCCACGCCGACACCCACCCCGGTCACCCGCACCGTGGGCGTGGCCATCTCCGCGAAGGGCTCGCGCGAGGCCTACCTGAAGGCGAAGGCTCGGGTGAAGGGCAGCACGGTCGCCCCCAGCGGCACGATGCGCGCAAACGTCGTCAGGAAGAAGAACGGCACGTCCACACGCATTGCCCGCCTGACGTCCGCCGTGGACCGGAAGGGCATCGCGCAGTTCAACCTCGAGAACCTGAGGAAGGGCAAGCACACCGTCATGTTCAGGTTCACGAGCGACCAGGGTTTCAAGAACTCGAAGAACGGCGCGAAGTTCAGGGTCCGCGGCAAGCGTCCGTAACCCCTCGGACGGACTGACCGGGCGACCCGGGGCAACACCCCGGGTCGCTCTGTCAGGTCCGCGGCACGGGCTCTGCGGACAAGTCACCCGAGCGGACGATCGCCAGCAGCAGGTGCTCCGCGCGGTCGGCGACCGGGTTCTGTCCCGCTCGGCCGGCCAGGTCGACGAGCGCGACGAGGTCGGCAGAACGAGCAAGGCTCAGCGCGTCGTCGGCCGGCGTGCCCCGCAGCCTCCTGTAGGCAGCCAGCACCGCGTCGACGTACGCCGGCGCCCGGTCGAAGCGCAGGACGTTGCCCAGGTCGGTGAACGGGTGACCGGCGTGGGCGTACTCCCAGTCGACCAGCCCGGTGATCTCGAGGGCCTCGGGGTCGACGAGGAGGTTCTTGGGATTCAGGTCGCTGTGGACGAGGCACCGACGGGAGACCGTGGTCAGCCGGACGTCGGCCTCGTCGGCGACCGCGAGCAGCCCCGCGGCGTCGTCCGCGCTCCACCGTGCCAGCGGACCGGCCAGTGCCGCCTCGGCGAACTCGACGGTGGTGCCCGAGAAGGCCCGCAGCACCAGGTCACCCCCGACGACCCCGACGAACTCGCCGGCGCGTGGCCACGGCATCCCGCCGAGCGTGGCGACCAGGGTCCCCACGCGGTCACCCAGCACGGCCAGACCGGCGTCGTCGAGACGCGGGAGGACCAGGTCGCCGCGCACGCCGGGCAGGTACGACGTCACCAGGAGCGCCGGCAGGCCCTCCTCGGCGGGGCGCGCCTCGAGCACCTGCGGCACCGGCACCAACGGGTCGACGAGGCGCAGCAGCGCCGCGTCGACCTCCGCACGGTCAGGGTTGCGTGCGTGGATGCGCACCACCTGCGGGTCCCCTCCGGCGACCCGGGCCAGGAACGTCTCCCCCGACCAGCCGCCCTCGAGCGGTTCCAGCGATGCGAAGTCCATGCCGGGACCGTAGTACGGCGGATACCGTGACCTCATGGCCACACCCGAGCTCGCACCCCCGGCTCACCCCACGCTCACGGAGACACTCGCCGAGGCCGCCACCCTGCCCCTGCGCATCGCCGTCGCGGCCACGCGCGCGACCCTCGCGGTCGGTGCGCTGGCGGCCCCCGACGGCCCGATCCGACGTCCGGGCGGCTACGCCGAGCTGGTGCTCCAGGTCATCGGCGAGCAGGGCTACCTCGCCCAGCTCATGGACCTCGTGCGCGACGAGGGTGGTGCGATGCGCCTGGTGGCGACGTTGACCGACCTCACGGCCCCCGATCGTCCCCTGGGCCGGCTGCTGGCACGGGACGGCGTGCTCGACCGCCTGATGGAGGACGACGGCCCGCTGCTGCGGCTCCTGGCCCGCGACGGTGCGCTCGAGCGGCTGCTCGCCGACGGCGGAGCGCTCGACCGCCTCGTCGCCGACCAGGGCGTGCTCGACCGGCTGCTGGCCCCGGGTGGACCGGTCGACCGGCTCACCGAGCAGGACGGCCTGATCGACCGGCTGCTCACCGAGGACGGCTTCGTCGAGAAGCTCGTGGCGCAGGGCGGCACGCTCGACCAGCTGGTCAGCCTCGGGTCGACGCTCGAGCACCTGCAGCCCCGGCTCGACGAGATCGCCCGGCTGATCCCGGCGCTGTCCGACTCGGCCGACTCGCTGCACCGTGCCGTGGGACCGCTGGGCGACCTCGTCGGCCGGCTTCCCGGAGGACGCCGCCGCCCGAACGTCGTGGCCGGGACGTGACGACGCCGGTCCCGCGCAGCGCCCCGGACTCCCGTGACCACCCGCCGATGGCTCCCGTGAGCGCCCACCGCCGACTCGTGGACGAGGACGAGTCCCGGCGGGCCAACGGGCCCGACTGGGACCGCTACGCGGACGAGTACCAAGCCACCCACGGAGCCTTCCTCGGCGACATCGGCTTCGTGTGGGGCCCCGAGGGCCTCACCGAGTCGGAGGCGGGACTCCTCGGACCGGTGTCCGGGCGAGACGTGCTCGAGGTCGGTTCGGGCGCCGGCCAGTGCTCACGCTGGATCAACGCGCACGGCGGACGCGCCGTCGGTCTCGACCTGTCGTTCCGCCAGCTGCAGCACTCGCGACGGATCGACACCGAGACCGGCGTCGTCGTCCCGTCGGTGCTCGGCACCGCGACGCACCTGCCGTTCGCGGCGGCGTCGTTCGACATCGTGTTCTGCAGCTTCGGCGCGCTCCAGTTCGTGCACGACATCGCGACGGCGATCGCCGAGACGGCTCGCGTGCTGCGACCCGGCGGACGCTTCGTCTTCTCCATCACCCACCCCACGCGCTGGATGTTTCCCGACGACCCCTCCGAGGGCGGTCTGCTCGCCGCCCAGTCCTACTGGGACCGGCTGCCCTACGTCGAGGTCGACGACGACACCGGCGAGGTCACCTACGTCGAGCACCACCGCACGCTGGGCGACTGGGTGGGACTGCTGTCACGGGCCGGCTTCGCGCTCACCGACCTCGTCGAGCCGGAGTGGCCGGAGGGGCACGACCGCGTCTGGGGAGGGTGGTCCTCGGTCCGCGGCCGACTCACCCCGGGCACCGCGATCTTCGGTTCCGACCTGCTCGCGGACGGCGCACGGCCCGTGCGCTGAGCCACCGCCTAGGGTCGTGGTGTGGACGAGCAGGAGATCCGGAAGTCAGCAGCCCTCGAGCAGCGGCACTGGTGGTACGCCGAGCGGCGCGCGCTCGTGCGGCGGCTCGTGGCCCCGCTGCCACCGGGGCGTGCGCTCGACGTGGGCTGCGGTGGCGGCGGCAACACCGGGGTGCTGCGCGACCTCGGCTGGAAGGTGAGCGGACTGGAGTACTCCCCTGCCGCAGCCGGCCTCGCCACCAGCCGCGGGCTCGACGTCGTGCGGGGCGATGCGCGGCTGCTGCCCTTCGCCGACGCGTCGATGGACCTGGTGATGTCGACCGACATGTGGGAGCACATCGACGACGACGAAGCGGTCGCCCGTGAGACCTTCCGCGTGCTGAAGCCGGGTGGGCGTCTGCTGGTCGCCGTGCCCTGCAGCATGTCGTTGTGGAGTGGTCACGACGTGGCCCTGGGGCACGTGCGGCGCTACGAGAAGCCCGAGCTCACCGGGCTGATGGAGCGCGTGGGCCTCGAGGTCGTCGACGTGCGCTCCTGGAACGTCCTGCTCAGGCCCGTGGTCCGAGCGCGTCGCCGCAGCAACACCAGCGAGAGCGAGATGGAGCAGGTGCACCCCGTGCTCAACGCCGGACTGCGGGCAGCCGTGGCGACGGAGCGGTTCCTGCCCCTGCACCGGCTCCCCGGCGTCAGCCTGGTCGTGCGAGCGGTGAAGCCCGGCGTGCTCGCGCCCTCGTGACCGGGCTGCCTCCGATGCCCCCGATGCCCGAGCCTGCCTGGGTCGCCGACCCCTCGATCGCCTGGCGGATCGTCCTGACCGCCACGCTCACCACGCCGCTCCCGGCCGACGTGGCTCGCGACCGGCTCGCGGCGCTGCACCGTGACCAGGGCTGGACCGGCGAGGGCCGGGTGGTCGTCGACGACAACGTCGCGGCGACCAGGCGTCTCCTCGCCGACGAGCGGGACGGCGTCGTGTCGCTCGGCCTCTCGACCGACGGCACCCGCCTCGTGGTCT
>JBFJKO010000244.1:0-5629 GCA_041634935.1 Nocardioides sp. | reverse complement strand
GCGCGGTGGAGACGCCGCCGATGTCCCAGCGGTCGCAGGTGGCGAAGAGCGGGAGCAGCCCGATCGCGCAGTGCTCCGCGGCGTGCGCGGCCCCCGGCAGGTCGACGCCGTCCGGGAGGGCGGAGGCGAGCAGGTCGTCGGGCACGGTCCACCAGACCGCCGACGTCGCGAGGGCGCGCTCGGGCAGGTTCAGCGGCTCCTCGGCCACCACCTCCCCGGAGGGCTGGCGGCGCTTGAGGTAGGAGACGACCTGGTGCGAGACCTCGACGTCGCCGAAGGAGAGCCGGCACGGCCCCCACTCCTGGTGCTCGCGCTCGGCGGTGATGGTGATGTCGGTGATCTCGCGGGCCGAGGTGGTGTAGCCCGGGAAGCCGGGCGCGCACCGGGTCATCGTGGCGACGTGGTCGTCGAGGTCGAGCTCGTCGACCAGCCAGGTCTCCCCGCGGTGGAGGTAGACCGCGCCGGTGTGGGCGGTGCCGTCGGCGCGCGCGCCGTCGACGGTGCCGATCACCCGCCCGGTGCTCGACTCGACGAGCGAGATCGCAGCCCCGCCGGCCGAGCGGATGTCGGTCAGGTCGGCCGCACGGTTGCGGTCGGTCCAGAACCACCCGGCGGCCCGGCGCCGCAGCAGCCCGGCCTCGGTCAGCGCGAGCGTCACCTCACGGGCCCGCGGCCCGAACAGCGGGAAGTCGGCGGCGGTCAGCGGTCGCTCCTGCGCGGCGGCGCACAGGTGCGGACCCAGCACGTGCGGGTTGTCGGGGTCGAAGACCTGCGCCTCCACCGGCCGGCCGAGCAGTGCCTCCGGGTGGTGCACGAGGTAGGTGTCGAGCGGGTCGTCGCGGGCGATCAGGAGCCCGAGCGCGTCCTGGGCGCCACGACCCGCGCGCCCCAGCTGCTGCCACAGGGCCGCGCGCGTGCCCGGGAAGCCGGCGATCAGGACGGCGTCGAGACCGTGGACGTCGATGCCGAGCTCGAGCGCGTTGGTCGCGGCCAGCCCGGTGATCTCGCCGGCGCGCAGCGACGACTCCAGCGCCCGGCGTTCCTCCGGCAGGTAGCCGCCGCGGTAGGACGCCACCCGACCACCCAGGCCGGGCTCGACCTCGTCGAGCAGCGCGGCCGCGGTCAGCGCGACCTGCTCGACCCCCTGGCGTGAGCGCACGAAGGCGAGCGTGGCGACGTCCTCGGCGACGAGGTCGGCCAGCAGGTCGGCGGTCTCCGAGCTCGCCGCCCGCCGGACCGGCGCGCCGTTCTCGCCGGTGAACGACGTCAGCGGCGGCTCCCAGAGGCCCAGGGTCAGCTCGCCACGCGGTGACGCGTCGTCGACGACGGCGCGGACGTCGAGGCCGGTCAGGCGCGAGGCGGTCAGGGCCGGCTCGGCGGTGGTGGCCGAGGCGAGCACGAACGTCGGGCTGGCGCCGTACGACGCGCAGACGCGCTGCAGGCGCCGCAGGACGTGGGCGACGTGGGCCCCGAAGACCCCGCGGTAGTGGTGGCTCTCGTCGACGACGACGTAGCGCAGCGACGACAGGAAGCCGGACCACCGCTCGTGCCCGGGCAGGATCGAGCGGTGGAGCATGTCGGGGTTGGTCAGGACGTATTCAGCGTGGGCGCGGGCCCAGTCGCGCTCGTCGCGGCTGCTGTCGCCGTCGCAGGTCGAGAGCCGTACGGACAGCCCCAGCTCGAGCAGGGAGGAGAGCTGGTCGTGGGCCAGCGCCTTGGTGGGGGAGAGGTAGAGCGTCGCCGCGCCCCGTCGACCGTGTCGGTCGCGGGCGCCGTGAGCCGCGCTGAGGGCCGGCAGCTGGTAGGCGAGCGACTTGCCCGAGGCCGTGCCCGTCGAGACGATCACGTGCTCCCCGGACCAGGCCGCGTCGGCCGCCTCGACCTGGTGGGCCCACGGCAGGTCGACCCCGCGGTCGGTGAAGGCGCGGCGCACGTCGGGATCGACCCAGTCGGGCCAGGCGCTCGTCCGCGGCTCGCGCGCCGCCACCCGCTCGACGTGGGTCAGCCGGCCGTCACGGCCGGGCACCGCCGCGAGCCGGTGGAGGCGGTCGGCCACCGGAAGGGAGACTGCGGACGAGGGCATGCGTCGATTGTGGCAAGGTGCACCGACAGCGGCGACTCCGCTCGTTCGGACGAATGTTGCGCCGGTGGCGTGCACCGGCGCGGCGGAGCGTGGTTTGATACCCCAGGCTGGTTATCGGACTGTGTGCGTCCCGCTACCGACTACACCCCTGTTGCACCACCTGCCGTTACCTGCACAGCGCCTCCGGGAGAACCACGTGGACCTGACTCTGGAAACACGCGACGTCGATGGGCGCACCATCGTGGCCGTCGCCGGTGAGATCGACGTCTACACCGCCCCCAAGCTGCGCGACAAGATCACCGAGCTCGTCGCCGCCGGCACCTACCACCTCGTCATCGACATGGCCGCGGTCGAGTTCCTCGACTCCACCGGCCTCGGGGTGCTCGTCGGCGGCCTGAAGAAGGTGCGGGCCCACGACGGCTCCCTCCACCTGATCTGCAACCAGGACCGGCTGCTCAAGATCTTCCGGATCACCGGCCTGGCGAAGGTGTTCGTCATCCACGAGAGCACCGAGGCCGCGCTCGCCTGAGGCCCGACGGCCGTGGCCCCAGCCCGCTCGGGCGGGCCGACGTGCGACACGCCTGTGTCCCACGTCACATCCAGCGCTTGCCAGGCACGCCCGGCTGCGTAAACTCCGCTGCGTTCGGACATGACGTAGGTCACATCCGGCCTCGCATGACCCACTCCAAGCGCAGGAGGAAGTAGATGGCAGGCCCAGACCTTGCAGTCTCTGCACTCGCCCCACTCGCCCCGATGGCCGTCGAGCTCTCCGGCGGCAATCTCGTGCTGGTCGTCGTCGTCGCCCTGATCGCGCTCGGCGCGCTCGGGATGGCCGCGATGTTCCGCAACGAGGTGCTCGCCGCCGGCGAGGGCACCGACAACATGAAGAACATCGCCCAGGCGGTGCAGGAGGGGGCGAACGCCTACCTGACCAGGCAGTTCCGGACGCTGGCCATCTTCGCGGCCGTCGCGTTCTTCGCGCTGCTGATCCTCCCGGCCGACGACACGACGGTGCGCGTCTTCCGCTCGGTGTTCTTCGTCGTCGGTGCGGGCTTCTCGGCCGCCGTCGGCTTCCTCGGCATGAACCTCGCGGTGCGCGCCAACCTGCGCGTCGCCGCTGCCGCCGAGACCACCGGGCGCGAGGCGGCCATGACGATCGGGCTGCGCACCGGGGCGATGGTCGGGATGCTCACCGTGGGCCTCGGCCTGCTCGGGGCGAGCCTGGTCGTGCTCTTCTTCCAGGACTCCGCTCCCGACGTGCTCGAGGGCTTCGGCTTCGGCGCCGCGCTGCTCGCGATGTTCATGCGGGTCGGCGGTGGCATCTTCACCAAGGCTGCCGACGTCGGCGCCGACCTCGTCGGCAAGGTCGAGCAGAACATCCCCGAGGACGACCCGCGCAACGCCGCCACCATCGCCGACAACGTGGGCGACAACGTCGGTGACTGCGCCGGCATGGCCGCCGACCTCTTCGAGTCGTACGCCGTCACCCTGGTCGCCGCGCTGATCCTCGGCTCGCAGGTCTTCGGCGACAAGGGCCTGGTCTTCCCGCTCCTGATCCCCGCCATCGGCGCCCTGACCGCGGTCGCCGGGGTCTACCTCACGACGCCCAAGGCCGGCGAGAACGGCCTGACCACGATCAACAAGTCGTTCTACCTCTCCTCGGGCATCGCGGCGCTCGCCAGCGTCGTCCTCTCCTACGTCTACCTGCCCGGCGACTTCGCCGACTTCGGCGCCGAGTTCGCCGCCTTCGAGGGCGACCCGCGCTTCATCGCCGCGGCTGCCGTCGTGATCGGCATCGTGATGTCGGCCGGGATCCTGGCCCTGACCGGCTACTACACCGGCACCGAGCACGAGCCCGTCAAGGGCGTCGGACGCACCTCGCTCACCGGCGCCGCGACCGTCATCCTCTCCGGGCTCTCGGTCGGCTTCGAGTCGGCGGTCTACACGACCCTCGTCATCGGCGCCGCGGTCTTCGGTGCCTACCTGCTCGGCGGCGCGGCCCTGACGGTGTCGCTCTTCGCCGTAGCGCTCGCGGGCACCGGGCTGCTCACGACCGTCGGCGTGATCGTCGCGATGGACACCTTCGGCCCGGTATCCGACAACGCCCAGGGCATCGCGGAGATGTCGGGCGACGTCAGCGAGGAGGGGGCGCTCATCCTCACCGAGCTCGACGCCGTCGGCAACACCACCAAGGCGATCACGAAGGGCATCGCGATCGCCACGGCGGTGCTCGCGGCCACGGCGCTCTTCGGCTCCTACGCCACCACAGTCTTCGAGAAGCTCGAGGAGGCGAACGTCGGCCCTGACGAGGAGTACCTGCTCGACTTCGCCGTCTTCAACCCCGCGGTCATCGTCGGCGTGCTGCTCGGTGCGTGCGTGGTCTTCATGTTCTCCGGGCTGGCCATCAACGCCGTCGCGCGGGCCGCCGCGGCGGTCGTCTACGAGGTGCGCCGTCAGTTCCGCGACATCCCCGGGATCATGGAGGGCACCGGTCGTCCCGAGTACGGCCGGGTCGTCGACATCGTCACCCGCGACTCGCTGCGCGAGCTGATCGCCCCGGGCGTCCTGGCGGTCATGGCGCCGATCGCGGTGGGCTTCGGTCTCGGCGCCACGGCCCTGGCCGGCTTCCTCGCCGGTGCGATCGGCACCGGCACCCTGATGGCCGTCTTCCTCGCCAACTCCGGCGGGGCGTGGGACAACGCCAAGAAGCTCGTCGAGGACGGCAACCACGGCGGCAAGGGCTCCCCGGCCCACGAGGCCACCGTCATCGGTGACACCGTCGGCGACCCCTTCAAGGACACCGCCGGTCCCGCGATCAACCCCTTGATCAAGGTGATGAACCTCGTCTCCCTGCTCATCGCCAGTGCGGTCGTCGGGCTCAGCGTCGGCGACGACCAGAACGACCCGCTGCGCATCCTCATCGCGCTCGCGGCCGTCGCGATCATCGCTGCGGCGGTCGTGGTCTCGAAGCGCCGCGAGTCCAGCCTGGGCGACGACGTCCCGGCCCCGCAGGCCACCGCCTGACACGCTCCATCCGGCAGTCACCTGCGGTCACCACCGGCCCGTCGCGCATCCGAGCGGCGGGCCGGTGGCGCGTCACTGACACGCACGGCCCGGAGGCGCGCGGGGGTGCCAGACTGACGCCATGTCCGCCCCGATCAGTCCGGCCCTGGCCGCCCCGCTGCGCGAGGCCCTGCTCGCTGCCGACTTCACCTACGACGGCGTCGCCGAGGTCCTCGGCAGCCGCGCCCACGACGCCCTGGCCCGCAACGAGACGACTCCCGGCCTGCGTCGTACGACGGGCGGGAGCGCCCTCGAGACGCTGGTCCGGCTCTTCCTGCTCCAGACCCCCGTGCCGGCCGCGCAGGCCGAGGCCGCCCTGCCGGGCCTGGTCGACCGCCTCGCCGTGGCCGGGCTCCTCGAGCAGAGTGTCAGCGAGGTCGCCGCGCGACTGGACTGCCGCCCCTACGGGACGGACGACGACGAGCCGCTGTGGGTCGTCAGCGACCTCACCCCCGGCCTCGACGGTGGTCCCCAGCGCGTGGG
>JBFJKO010000243.1:0-5640 GCA_041634935.1 Nocardioides sp. | reverse complement strand
GTCGCCGCCCTGGCCGCGGCGCTGTGTGCTGCGGTGGCGCGCTCGCTCGACCGGCGCGCCGAGGAGGGTCTGCGCGTCTGGATCCTGGTCGGGGCCACGCTCTTCACGTCGACCACGGGGGCGGCCCTGGCGGGCATCGACGCCCAGGTGGTGTGGTCGGTCCTGCTGCTGGTGGCCACGCTCGCCGCCAGGTTCGTGCCCCAGCTCGCGGTCGACGTCCCCGACCACTACCTGCTCGACCTCGAGCGCTTGGCCGTGACCGCCTGGTCGGCGCGTGAGAAGCCGGTACGCCGTCGCGGCCGGATCGTCGTGCCCCACGGGGTCGTCGTCGCGGTCGCGCAGCGCGCGGCGCGCCTGGTGACTGCCTCGAGCGTGGCCGTGCTGGTCGTGGCCGGGCTCTGCGCCGTCCTGCTGCTGCGGGAGGTGCAGGTCTCCGGGGTCACCGTCGACGTGGTCGGGGCGCGCAGCCAGGTCGGCTTCTGCGGGGCGGCACTCGTGCTGGCGGCGCGCAGCCATCGGCACCGTGGTGCGCGGGCGGCGCTGCGGGCAGCCGGGCTGGTCTGCTGGGCGGCCCTCGCGCTGGACCTGCTCGCGGGTGCCGGACCGGGGCTCGCGACGAGCGTCGCGCTGCTCACGACGGTGCTGGGCGCCGTGGTCGTGCTCGTGGCCGTCGCCCTCGGCCGGGGCTGGCGCTCGGCGTGGTGGGCGCGGCGGGCCGAGCTCGCGGAGTCCTTCAGCGCGGCCTTCGCGGTCGCCTCGGTGGTCGCCGCAGCGGGGCTCATGTCGAGCCTGTGGAAATGAGCGCTCCCGGGTTTAGCCCGGTCGGCCCCGGGCACAAGCACGGCAGGAGCGGACCACCCCAACGACTCATCTCAGGAGACGGCGACATGTCGAACACCGGCGACTACGGCCAAGGCCAGGGCACTCTGACGAAGGCGGCGGCTCTGGTGGCCGAGGCCAAGCTCGACTTCAACGCGCTGAGCGCCAAGCTGAGCGGGCAGATCTCCCAGGTGCAGGCCAAGTGGGGCGGCCAGGGCGCGACCGCGTTCTTCACCCTCCACCACACCTGGACGCAGAAGCAGAACGACATCGTCAAGGCGCTCGACGACTTCGCCGACTCGCTCACGCTCACCGAGCGCGACAACGTCGCCAACGACGAGCAGCAGGCCTCCAACATGCAGCACCTCCTCAACAAGCTCGGATGAGCGACCACACCTCCGAAGGGACCACGCCATGACGTTCGACGGAATTCGCGTCAACCACGCGGCGCTCGACCAGGCCGCTGCCGACATGATGAAGGGCGTCGAGGACATCAACGAGCGCCTCAACCGCCTCGAGAACGAGCTCAAGCCGCTGCGCGACGACTGGATCGGTGCCCAGCAGACCTCCTACCACGAGGCCAAGCGCAGGTGGGACACCGCGATCAGCGAGATGACCCAGCTGCTGCGGGAGACCCACCTCGCCGTGACCTCCTCGCGCGAGGACTACCAGGCTGCCGACGCGAACGGCGCCAAGCGCTTCATGTGAGCCGGGCCCGCACGGCCCCTGGGTGCGACGCACGGAGCACGGTGAATGATGCGCGCAGCGCCAGTCGACGACAGGGAGAGCGATGAGTCAGGCCCACGCCCAGGCGTCGGGGCTCGTGCGGGTCACCGTGGCCTCGGGCACGCGCCGCGTCGACCTGGTCCTCCCGGGCTCCATCCCGGTCGTCGAGCTGCTCCCCGAGCTGGCCCGCAGCGTCGGGCTGCTCGACTCCGCGACCGTCTACGGCGGCTACCGGCTCACCACCTCCGACGGACGCCGCCTCGCGGGTGACTCCGGCCTGACCCTGCAGGGCGTGGACGACGGCCACGTGATCACCGTCAGCGCGGGTGCCGACGACACCCCACCACCGGTCTACGACGACGTCGTCGAGGCGATGACCGACGTGGTCGAGCAGGACCTCCAGCCCTGGGACCCGGCCTCCGGGCGCCGTACGGCGCTGTGGGCGGCGTCGCTGCTCATGACCCTCGGGGCGGCGGCCCTCTTCCTCCAGGCCGACCAACGCCTCGCCGGGATCGCTGCCGCCGTGATCGCCGCCCTCCTGACCTCGGCGGCGATCGTGCTGTCCCGCGCACAGTCCGAGCCCGAGGCGGCCGTCACGGTGGCCTGGATGGGGGTCGGTCACGCCGCCGTGGCCGGGCTGCTCGTCAGTGGCCTCTCCCTCCCGGCGTCCGAGGACGCCCATGCCCGGGCCCTGCTCGGAGCCGGCCTCGCGGTGGGGCTCGTCGGAGTCGCCTGCCTGGTGGGGCTCGGCGTGGGGCGGGCGCTGCTCGCTCCGGCGGTGGTGGTCGGTGCGGTGGCCGCGCTCACCGGGGTGCTCGTGCTCGGCACCGACCTGAGCCCCGCCGTCGTGCTCACCGTCGTGCTCGCCCTCCTCGTGCTGATGGGGAGCGTCTTCCCGTGGCTGGCGCTCGGCGCCACCAGCACCTCGGTCGACCAGTTCTACTCCGCCGCCGACATCACCGCCGAGCGCGACGACCTCGATCCCGCACGCGTCGCCGCCGACGCACGCCTCGCTCACGAGATCCTGGTCGCGATCTCCGCGACGGTCGGTCTGCTCCTCGTGCTCGTGGCACCCCTCGCGGTGACCCGCGGGCTCGCCGGCACGCTCCTGGTCGTCGTGGCCTGCGCCATCGTGATGCTGCGCACGAGGCAGTACCGCACCGGCTCGGAGGTCCTCGTCGGTCTCGTCTCCGGCGTCCTGGGTCTCGTCTCGATGGCTGTGGCGCTGCTGGTCCACTGGCCCGAGTGGCGAGCGACGACCGCCGTCGTCCTGGCCGTGGCCGGTGGCGTGCTGCTCGTCTCGACCCTCGCCTCGTCGGGTCCCTCGTTGCGCCGCGGGCGCCTCGGCGACGTGCTCGAGACCGTCGCGCTGCTGTCGCTGCTCCCGCTGCTCGTCCTCGCCTCCGGGCTGTTCGACACGATCAACGGCTGAGGCGTGGCGACCAAGAAGGACCTCGTCGAGGCCTACTCGTTCAGTCGACGCCGCCTGGTGACGGCGTTCGTCTCCGGCGCCCCCGGCGGCCGGGAGGTGGAGCCGGCCCGGCCGGGTCGGGCCGTCATCGGCGGCGTCGCCCTCGCGGTCCTGCTGATGGCCGGCGCGGCCGTGCTCGACGTCCTCGGCTCCCCGGTCGAGCTCGACGAGTCGAAGCCGCAGCTGATCAGCGCCAAGGAGACCGGGGCCGACTACGTGCTCGTCGCCGCCCCCGGCGCCGAGGAGCTCCAGCTGCGCCCGGTCATCAACATCACCTCCGCGATGCTGCTGCTCGGCGCCGACGTCGAACCGGTGGTGGTGCCTCGCGACAAGCTGACCGCGCTGACCCCCGGCCAGCCCATCGGGATCCTCCAGGCCCCGGCGACGCCGCCCCCCGCCGAGGCGCTGGTCGCCACCGGCTGGACGGCGTGCACCGGCGTGGCCGAGGGGCGTCCGGTCGGGCTCAAGGCCACGGTGTCGAGCGCGGCGGGGGTGGTGCCGACCCCCGGCGTCGGCTTCGTCGTACGCACCGAGTCCGACCGGCTCTACCTGGTCGCGGAGTCGCCGCGGGGGGCGCCGGTCGACGGCGAGGCGCGTGCCTACGCCTACGAGCTGCCCGACCGGGGCGAGACGGCGACCCAGGTGCTGGGGGCGGTCGCGGCCAGCAGTCCCGGCCAGGCCACCGCGGTGCCCGACGCCTGGGTGGCGACCTTCCCGACCGGTGGCGCCCTCGAGCTCGCGACGTTCGGCCTGAGCAGGCGCGACCTCGGCCGGCCGTTCGACGGAGGCCCGGACTCCGGTCCGCTCTCCCGGCTCGAGGTCGGCGACGTCCTCGAGGCGGCCGGTCGCAGCTACCTGCTCGCGACCGGCGGTGACGCGGTCCTGCTCGACGAGTTCGCGCGCTCGGTCTACCTCGGCTCGGTGCCCGGTGGGCGCGCCGTCGTCCCGGGCGGCGACACCCTGCCCGAGGGCATCGAGGTGGTCGAGTCGACCGCGCTGGAGAGCGCCCGCTGGCCCGAGGAGCCGACGACCGAGCAGGCGAGTGGCGAGCTCTGCTCCGTGCTGCGCACCTCCCCGGGCGCGGCGCCGTACGCCGTCCTGGCCCAGGCCGTGCCCGGCTCGACGGCGTCGGCCGCAGACGTGGCGCCCGGTCCTGCCGTCGCGGTCGTCGACGCGGGGGCCGGCGCGCTGGTGCGCTCCGGCGGCTGGTCCGACGAGGAGGCGCCGACCCGCGTGCTCGTCGACGACCGCGGCTACGCCTACGGCGTCGCCTCCGACGAGGAGGCGCTGCGGCTCGGCTACGCGGCGGTGCCGGAGGTGGTGGTGCCCGACAGCTGGCTGGAGCTCTTCGTCCCGGGCGTGCTGCTGAGCATCGAGGCCGCGCGCTGCCCGCCGACCTCGCAGCCACGGGAGGGGCCGTGCGGCTGACCCGCGGCCCGCGCCGCCGGACCAGCGCGGCGGTGCTCGCCACCCTGGTCGTCGGAGGCGTCAGCCTCGGTGCACCCGGGGCCCCGAGCGCCCACGCTGCCGACGGCGACGCCTGCACCACGATCAACCAGGTCGACACGGTCGGCGAGAACGACGTCACGCTCTTCGCCGCCGAGGGCTCGCCGGCCCCGTTGCTGCACCTCGCCGAGGCGCAGCAGCGCGTGCGCGAGACCACCGGGCGGACCCCCGGCGACGGCGTCACCGTGGCCGTCCTCGACTCCGGGGTCCGGGCGCAGCCCGGCCTGCGCGTCCGGCCCGGCACGCCGGTCCCGGGAGCCTTCTCGAGCCCCGTGCCCGTCTGGCACCAGGGCACGCTCCTCGCGGGCGTGATCGCGGCGTCCCCGGACCCCGGCACCGACCTCCCGGTGGGGATCGCCCCCGGAGCCACGATCGTCGACCAGCGCATCTACGACACCGCCTCGACGACCGACGACGGCCTCGTCCGCCCCGGGCCGGACTCCGTGGCCGCCGGGCTGGAGGCGATCGCCCCCGAGGTCGGTCCGCGCGGGGTGGGCATCGTCGTCGTCGCGGTCGCGTCCCCGGCCTCCGACCGACTCGAGGCAGCGGTCGACCGGGTGACCCGCCGGGGAGCGATCGTGATCGCGGCGTCGCCGCCCCGCCCGCAGGACGCGGGCGCCCCCGGGGCGACCTACCGCGACGGCGAGGACCACGCTGACCTCTCCTGGCCCGCGGGCTACTCGCGCACCAACGACCGGGTGGTCACGGTGACGACCGCGGCCACCTCGCCGTTCGACGACGCGCTGGACCCCGCGGACTTCGTCCTCTTCAGCTCGGCCATCGACGTCGCAGCCCCCACCGCGGGCGCCGTCTCGCTCGGCCTCAACGGCCGCTACTGCTCGGTGGTGGAGCCCTCACCGGCCGTCGCGGCGGCCCAGGTCGCCGGCATCCTGGCGCTGCTCGCCACGGCCTTCCCCGACGACCGTCCCGAGGACCTCGTCGCCCGGCTGGAGACGACGGCCGCCGGCGCCTCGGTCGGCGACCCCGCTCTGCCCGACACGCGCCAGGGGCGGGGCGTGGTGCAGCCCCTCGAGGCCCTGACCCGACCGCTGCCCGTCCCAGGCGAGGGGCGCCGACCGGCGGAGGCCGGCTCGGAGCCCGTGGTCCTCCCGGCCGCC
>JBFJKO010000242.1:0-5642 GCA_041634935.1 Nocardioides sp. | reverse complement strand
GGGGCGCCGTCGCGCCACGCATCTCGGTCAGGCCGGTGGCCACGAGGTCGGCGGCCCGGCTCAGGTCGGCGCGGCCGAAGCGCGAGGCCTGGGCGACCAGGCGCTCGCCCTGGTCCTGGGAGACGTCGATGAGGCCCGTCGCCGGGGCGTCGGGCACTGCGGCGACGATCACGAGGTCGCGCAGCCGGCGCAGCAGGTCCTCGGTGAAGCGGCGGGGGTCCTGACCGGTCTCGATGACCTTGTCGACGACCCCGAAGACCGACCCGCCGTCGCCGGCGGCGAAGGCGTCGACGACCTCGTCGAGCAGGGTGTCAGGGGTGTAGCCGAGCAGGCCGCTCGCGAGGGCGTGGGTGACGCCCTCGGGCCCGGCGCCGCCGAGGAGCTGGTCGAGCACCGACATCGTGTCGCGAGCCGACCCGGCTCCGGCCCGGACGACGAGCGGCAGCGCGGCCGGCTCGATGCTCACGCCCTCGCGCTCGCAGAGCTCGGTGAGGTACGACGACAGCAGCCGCGGCGGGATCAGCCGGAAGGGGTAGTGGTGGGTGCGCGAGCGGATGGTCGGGATGACCTTCTCGGGCTCGGTCGTGGCGAAGATGAAGCGCAGGTGCGGAGGCGGCTCCTCGACGAGCTTGAGCAGGGCGTTGAAGCCCTGCGAGCTCACCATGTGGGCCTCGTCGATGATGTAGACCTTGTAGCGGTCGCGCACCGGGGCGAAGAACGCCTTCTCGCGCAGGTCGCGGGCGTCGTCGACACCACCGTGGGAGGCGGCGTCGATCTCGATCACGTCGATCGAGCCCGGACCGTTGCGCGCCAGGTCGCGGCACGAGTCGCACTCCCCGCACGGGTCGGGCACGGGCGCGAGGGCACAGTTGAGCGCACGGGCGAGGATGCGCGCCGACGTCGTCTTGCCGCAGCCGCGCGGGCCCGAGAAGAGGTAGGCGTGGTTGACGCGGTTGTTGCTGAGGGCGGCCCGCAGCGGGTCGGTCACGTGTTCCTGCCCGATCACCTCGGCAAAGGTCTCCGGCCGGTAGCGGCGGTAGAGGGCGAGGGGTGAGTCCACACGCTGACCCTAACGACCGGGTCCGACACCCGACAGTCCACGTGCGACGAGCCGAGCGTCCCGAGCGGGCCACGGCGAGCGTCCTGCAGAAAAAGCAGAGGCCCCCCACGCACCCGACAGAGCTCGCCTGCCCTTGCTGCCTTCCGGCCCTGGGGGATTCAGCTAGATGCCGCCACGTGGGGGGTTGCGACCAACCATAGGCGATTGGCCGAGTGCCGAAGTGGCCGGGTAGGGTTCCTCTCGGAGGATTCGCCTAGTGGCCTATGGCGCTCGCTTGGAAAGCGGGTTGGGTGTGAAAGCCCTCAGGGGTTCGAATCCCCTATCCTCCGCCGATGAGAGACGCCCCGACCGGACCTTCGGTCGGGGCGCTCCGCATTTCGTCGCGTGCAGGAAGCTCAGCGCACTCTGAGCGTGGCACCAGAGCGGCTGGGCAGGCGCTTGAGCACCACGGTGACCGTGCGCGCGGCGGCGTCGTAGCTCCAACCCCTCACTCGACGGCCGTGCACCTGCACCCGGCGTGGCCGGTCGACGCCGCGCACGCGCACCTCCCACGTGCGGGACCTCAGCGCCTGCGCGAAGTCACCGCGAGCGCGACCGATCCGGACGGTCACCGCGCCCGCACGGCGCTTCTGGGTGAACGCGGTCCGGGTGAAGGCGCCGCGCTCGTAGCCGAACCCGGCACCGGCGTCGTCGTAGAGCTGTCCCCGCCCTCGGCGCCCGGGGTACGCGGTCAGCACGATCCGCTTCGAGGGGGCGACCCCGGCCCGGGCCCCGCTGCGGTGCCCGGGGAGCACCGCGCCGGCGCGCACCAGGACCGGGACCCGGCCCAGCCCCACCGTGACCTTCTCCCTGCCCGGTCCGCTGAACCTCCGGCCGGACACGCGCTCGACCCAGTCACCGGGCGGGACCCAGAGCCGCACCGTGGCACGACGACCCGGCGAGGTCACCGGAGCGACCACCAGGTCGGGGCCGAACGTGAACTGCGTGGGGTTGCGGTACGCCGCGCGCTGACGCGGCCAGCGCAGGTAGAGCGGGCCGGCCATCGGCAGGCCGGTGTCGACCGATCGGCGCGCGGCCGTGTAGGTGTAGGGAACCAGTCGGCCTCGCAGGCGCAGCGCCTCGGTGGCGGCCCGGCGGGTCCGGCCGTCGTACTCCCACGGCAGTCGCTCACCGTGGTTGGAGTGCAACCGGTCCAACGGCTGGAAGGCACCGAGCTGGAGCCAGCGCACGTACAGGTCGTCCGAGACCGGCGCCCGCGCCTGCGCCGCGAGCACCGCGTTGCACTGACCGGCCTGAGGCTCACCGTTGAAGCTGCCGATGTCGTGGGTGACGTAGGGCATCCCGATCGACGCCTCGGCCGCGGTGAGCTCGGCCTGGAACGCCAACATCTCCCAGGTGGCACAGGTGTCGCCGGTGAAGTGGACCGCGCTGCGGTGCTCCGCCAGGGCTCCGACGCCCCCGTTGGCGACGCGTCGGTCGCCGTAGGAGCCGTCGTTGGCGTACGACGCCCCGATCCGCGACGGCGCGGGCCAACGGGTCCCGAGCCCGCGGTGGTAGGCGGCGTACTGCGAGTTGATCCAGGTGTCCGGGCTGAGGCCGGGGGCGTCGGCTGCCCCCTCGGCCTCGCAGCACCAGTCGAGCCAGAAGGCGTCGATGCCGGTCGCGGCGAACCCGTCATGGAGCGCGAAGTACGCCTCGAGCTGACGCTCGTCGGTCCAGTCGAACACGTGACAGGTCCCGGTCGTGTCCGCTTGGATCGGTCGGCAGTCCTGGCTGGCCGCCAGCCCTCCCGCGGTCTCGTCGGCGACCTCGAACTGGGGGTCGTTGCTGCTGATGGACGGATGGATGTTGGCGATCAGCGCGATCTGGCGACGGTGTGCCCAGCTGACGAAGGCATCGGGGTCGGCGAAAAGGTCCCGGTTCCAGTCCCACCCGTTCCAGGCGAAGGCCCGGCCCGGCTGCCCCACGACGTTGGTCGCGATCGCGGACCCGACCGGGTCGTTCTGACGCTTGAAGTCGGTGTCGAGCGAGAGCGTGTCCAGTGGCACACCCTCCTGCTCGAAACGTGCGACGAGTGCGCGGAACTCTGCCTCGGTATAGGCGAAGTACTTCGAGAACCACACACCGAACGCGTTCCGCGGCAACAGCGGAGCAGGACCGGTGAGGACGCGCAGGTCCCGCAGCGCGCGGCGCAGCTGATGGCCGTAGGCGAAGACGTACCAGTCGCGGTAGGCGCCGTCGCGGGAGGGACGGACCCGGAACCCCGGGCCCTCATCCACCAGGAGCACGGTCTCGCTGTCGTCGACGACCGACCACCCCTCGCGGGTGAGGATGCCGGGGTTGAGCGGCTCGCGCCCGGACGAGAGGTCGAGCCCGCGGGTCCACCCACCGAGGTAGGAGTGCTCGGCCCCGGGCAACGGACTCACCTGACGCGTGTCGGCGCCGTCGCGAAAGCTCAGCACCAGGCTGGCCGGACCGAAGTCCTGGCCGCGCCGCCAGCGCAGCTCGACCCGCTTCGTCCGGATCACTCGCCACGCCCCCTCCACGGTCGTGGTGAAGCGCGGCGCCGCGCCCCGACCGCCGACCGAGCGGTCGGGCACCGTCATCGACGGCTCGTCCTCGAAACGTCCGTCGGCGGCGTACTCCATCCGGATCAGGCTCGGGGTGACGACCTGGAAGCGGGCTCGGCCGTCGGTGACGACCCCGACCCGGTCTCGAGCCGATGTCGGGTCGGGAGCCGGATCTGCGGCTCCGGGAACTGCCAGCGGGCCGGCGACCAGCGAGGCCGTCGCGAGGAGGAGGGCCAGGGCGTAGCGCATGAGGCACGGTAACGGCTCGCGGGCCTGCCGGACCGGCGCCGCCCGCCGGGGACCGACGGACCGGACGCCGACCACGCGAGGCCCTTGGCGAGCGAGCCGCGCTCTGGCACCGTGGGTTCATGAAGCGTCTCGTGGTCTGCTGCGACGGCACGTGGAACAAGCCCGACAACCAGACGATCACCAACGTCGAGAAGATCGCCCGCACGGTGCAGAGCTCGCCGACGGCGACCTCCGGCGTGCCGCAGCTCGTCTACTACATCAGTGGTGTGGGGGCCGGCAGCTACTTCGTCGACCGGGTGCTCGGTGGCGCCTTCGGGTTCGGGCTCTTCCATCAGGTCGTCTCCAGCTATCGCTTCCTGGCCCAGAACTACGAGGACGGCGACGAGATCTTCATCGTCGGCTTCAGCCGCGGCGCCTACACCGCCCGTTCGCTGGCCGGCATGGTCGGCAAGGTCGGGCTGCTCACCAAGCGCTCGCTGGTCGAGGAACGGCTCCCCGCCGCCGTCCGGCTCTACCAGTGCAAGGACCCCGACCAGGGCGCGTTCGGGGCGAGCGTCGAGGAGTTCAAGCACGACCACTGCCACGCGGCGCCGATCCACTTCCTCGGGGTGTTCGACACCGTCGGTGCGCTCGGGGTGCCCGGCTTCCGGCGCTTCGCCCCTCGCTTCCACGAGGTCCAGTTGGGCGACCAGGTGCAGCGCGCCCGCCACGCGCTGGCGATCGACGAGACCCGCCTCAAGTTCGCCCCCACGCTGTGGGAGGCGCCGGAGCCCAGCGGGCACACCACCGGGGTCGTGACCGAGGACCCCCGGGTCAAGCAGGTCTGGTTCGAGGGTGCGCACTCCGACGTCGGCGGTGGCTACCGCGAGACCGGGCTCTCCGACACCGCCCTGCTCTGGATGGTGCGCGAGGCGCACGCGGTCGGCCTGGTCTTCGACGTGCCGCTGCTGGCCCACTACGCCGACAGCGGTTGCGACCCGATCCGCCACGACCCCCTGAGCGGGCTGTTCCGGCTGAGCAACCTGCTCCTGCGCCTCACCGCCGCCCTGGGCAGCAAGGCCCTGCGACCGTTCTCCGGAGGGCGACGGCGGATGACGAACGACCGCGCGCTGTCGGTCCGGGTCGCGAGCAGCGCGGTGACGCACTTCCAGACCGGCGGCTACGAGCCGGCCAACCTGGTCGCCTTCGCCGAGCAGTCGAACGGGTTCGACGAGATCGTCGAGCGGGTGCTCGCCCTGCCCGAGAACAGTCTCGACCTCGAGCCGCTCGGCCGGCCGCCTGTCCCGGTCGGCCCCGGCCCCGAAGGACCCTGACGCGCACGCGCGACGGCGCACGAGAGGCACGCTGCCCGGGCAACGGTCAGAGCGTCCTGATGACGCGAGCCGGCGCCCCGACCGCGACGACGTTCGCCGGCAGCGACGTCACGACGACCGCCCCGGCCCCGACGACGGTGTTCTCCCCGATCGAGACCCCCGGACAGACGATCACGCCACCACCGAGCCACACGTTGTCGCCGATCACGATCGGCTCGGCCGCCTCCCACTTGTCGCGCCGCGGCGTGGGGTCGAGCGGGTGCGTGGCCGTGAGCAGCTGCACCTGGGGCCCGAGCTGGACGTCGTCGCCGATCGTCACAGTGGCGACGTCGAGGACGACCAGGCCGAAGTTGGCGAACGAGCGGGCACCGAAGGTCGTCTGGTAGCCGTAGTCGCAGCGGAACGGCGGCCGGATCTCCGCGCCCTCGCCGTAGGAGCCCAGCAGCTCGG
>JBFJKO010000241.1:0-5645 GCA_041634935.1 Nocardioides sp. | reverse complement strand
GGCCTGGTGACGCTTGATCGTGCCGACCGAGGGCGACGAGGACGCTTCGCGGGTGACCCGCTCGACGGTCGCGTCGACCTCGGGCCAGACGTTGAGGGCGTAGTCGGGCCAGGGCCCCATGTTGGCCGGCTCGTCCTGCACCCAGCGGACCTGCTTGAGGTGCGGGTAGCGCGCGATCTCGGCCTTGATCTCGTCGAGCGGACGCGGGTAGAGCTGCTCGACGCGCGCGATGGCGAAGCGCTCGCCGTCCTCGCGCTTCTTGCGCTCGACCATGAGGTCCCAGGTGACGCGACCCGAGCAGACGAGCAGGGTGTCGACCGTGTCCTGGGCGGCGTCGGCGTCCCCGATGAAGGGACGGAACGTGCCCTCGGTGAAGTCGGCCGGCTGCGAGGCCGCCTCCTTGCGCTTGAGCATCGACTTCGGCGTGAAGACGATCATCGGGCGGTGCTTCTCGCCGAGCGAGTGGTCGCGCAGCAGGTGGAAGTACGACGCCGGCGTCGACGGCTGGGCGACCACGAAGGCGTCGTCGGCAGCCATCTGCAGGAAGCGTTCGATGCGGGCCGAGGAGTGGTCGGGACCCTGACCCTCGTAGCCGTGCGGCAGCAGGAGCACGACGCCGGAGTTCTGGCGCCACTTGGTCTCCGAGGAGGTGATGAACTCGTCGATCACCGTCTGGGCGCCGTTGACGAAGTCACCGAACTGCGCCTCCCAGAGCACCAGCGCCTCGGGCCGGGCCACGGAGTAGCCGTACTCGAAGCCGAGGGCGGCGTACTCGGAGAGCAGCGAGTCGTAGATGTAGAACTTCGCCTGGTCCTCGGTGAGGGCCGACAGCGGCGTCCACTCATCGGCGTTCTTGCGGTCGATGATGGTGCCGAAGCGGGAGACGAACGTGCCCCGGCGCGAGTCCTGGCCGGCCAGCCGCACCGGGCGACCGTCCATGAGCAGCGAGCCGAACGCGAGGATCTCTCCGGTGCCCCAGTCGATCGGACCCTCGGTGATCGCGGTCGCGCGACGCTGCAGCTGCGGCATCACCTTCGGGTGCACGGTGAAGCCATCGGGCGGCGTGACGTAGGCGTCGGCGATCCGCTTGAGGCTCTCGAGGTCGATCGCGGTGCGCGTCTCGCCGGCGGGCTTCTCCGGGTAGTCGGGCACGGTGGTCCACTCGGGCGGCTGCGAGGAGGCGTCCTTGACGTCGGTGAAGACCCGCTCCAGCTGCTGCTGGTAGTCGGCCAGGACCTGCTCGGCCTCCTCGATGGTGATGTCACCTCGACCGATGAGCGACTCGGTGTAGAGCTTGCGCACCGACCGCTTCTGCTCGATGAGGTCGTACATCAGCGGCTGCGTGTACGACGGGTCGTCGCCCTCGTTGTGGCCGCGACGGCGGTAGCAGACGAGGTCGATGACGACGTCCTTGTTGAACGCCTGGCGGTACTCGAAGGCGAGCCGCGCGACGCGGATGCAGGCCTCGGGGTCGTCGCCGTTGACGTGGAAGATCGGCGCCTGGACCATCCGCGCCACGTCGGTGCAGTAGAGCGAGGAGCGCGAGGAGCCCGGCGAGGTGGTGAAGCCGACCTGGTTGTTGACGACGACGTGGATCGTGCCGCCGGTGCGGTAGCCGCGCAGCTGGGAGAGGTTGAGCGTCTCGGCGACGACGCCCTGTCCGGCGAAGGCAGCGTCACCGTGGACGAGCAGCGGCATGACCGGGAAGGTCTCGCCCTGGTCGAGGACGTCCTGCTTGGCCCGCGCGATGCCCTCGAGGACCGGGTCGACCGCCTCGAGGTGCGAGGGGTTGGCCGCGACGGAGACCTTGATCTTGTCGCCGGAGCCGGCGACGAACTCGCCCTCGGCGCCGAGGTGGTACTTCACGTCGCCGGAGCCCTGCACGGTGCGCGGGTCGATGTTGCCCTCGAACTCGCGGAAGATCTGGGAGTACTTCTTGCCGACGATGTTGGCGAGCACGTTGAGCCGACCGCGGTGGGCCATGCCGATGGTGACCTCGTCGAGACCGGCCTCGGCGGCCGCCTCACAGATCTCGTCGATGACCGGGATGGTGGTCTCGCCACCCTCGAGGCTGAAGCGCTTCTGCCCGACGAACTTGGTCTGCAGGAACGTCTCGAAGGCCTCGGCCTGGTTGAGCTTGAGCAGGATGCGCAGCTGCTCCTCGCGCGGGGGCTTGGTGTGGGGGCGCTCGACGCGCTCCTGCACCCAGCGACGCTGCTCGGGGTCCATGATGTGCATGTACTCGATGCCCGTGGTGCGGCAGTAGGAGTCGCGCAGGATGCCCAGGATCGTGCGCAGCTTCATGAACCGGCGACCGTCGCCGAAGGAGCCGGTGGCGAACTCGCGGTCGAGGTCCCACAGCGTCAGGCCGTGCGACTCGATCTGCAGGTCGGGGTGGGTGCGCTGGCGGTACTCCAGCGGGTCGGTGTCGGCCATCATGTGGCCGCGCACCCGGTAGGCGTGGATGAGCTCGAGGATCCGGGCCTGCTTGCTGATCTCGTCGTCGTGGGACGTGGCGATGTCGTTGCCCCAGCGGATCGGCTCGTAGGGGATCCGCAGGGAGCGGAAGATGTCGTCGTAGAAGCCGTCGGCGCCCAGGAGGAGCTGGTGGATGCGCTTGAGGAACTCGCCCGACTGCGCGCCCTGGATGACGCGGTGGTCGTAGGTCGAGGTCAGCGTCATGACCTTGCTGATGCCGTTGCGGGCGATGGCCTCGTCGGAGGCGCCCTGCCACTCGGCGGGGTACTCCATCGCGCCCACGCCGATGATGGCGCCCTGGCCGGACATCAGGCGCGGCACGGAGTGCACGGTGCCGATGCCGCCGGGGTTGGTGAGGCTGATCGAGGTGCCCTGGAAGTCGGCGACGGTGAGCTTGTTGTCGCGCGCCTTGCGGACGACGTCCTCGTAGGCGGTCCAGAACGCGGCGAACTCCATGTCCTCGGCGGCCTTGATGGCCGGCACGAGCAGCTGACGCGAGCCGTCGGGCTTGGGGACGTCGATGGCGAGGCCGAGGTTGATGTGGGCCGGCTTGATGAGGTTGGGCTTGCCGTCGACGACCTCGAAGCCGACGTTCATCTCGGGCATCGAGCGCGCCGCGCGCACCAGCGCGTAGCCGATCAGGTGGGTGAAGGAGACCTTGCCGCCGCGCGCACGGGCGAGGTGGCTGTTGATGACGATGCGGTTGTCCCACAGGAGCTTGACCGGGACCGAGCGGACCGAGGTGGCCGTCGGGACGGTGAGCGAGTCGTCCATGTTCTTCACGACGCGCGCCGGGGCACCGCGCAGGACCGTGTAGGTCGGCTCGTCGCTGGCCTCGCTGGGCTCGGCCGGCTTGGCGTCCTTGGGGGTGGGGTTGCTGGTGGCCTTGGCGGGCTCGGCCGCCTTGCCCGTGGCGCGCGGCTCGGCCTTCGGGGCGGCCTTGGCGGCCGGCTTCTCGGCGGGCTTCGCGGGCGCCTTCTCGGGAGCCTTGGCGGGCTTCGGCGCGGCGGCGGCGGGCTTCTCGGAGGCCTGGGCGGACGCGGCGGGCTTCGTGCCCGAGGTGCCGTTGCTCGGCTTCTGCGAGGCCGAACCCTCGGCGCTGAAGTAGGCTTTCCACGCCGGGTCGACGCTCGCGGGATCAGCGTCGTACTGCTCCCGCATCTCCTCCACGAGCCACTCGTTGGCACCGAAGTCGGTGTCAGAGGGTTCGGTGGAACTGGTGGAGGGGCCTGAGGACTGCGGCACGGCTTGTTTCGCCTCTTCCGGGAAAGGTGCTGGTGGGAGCGGGGTGGTCTACTGGACGTGAGAGTGCATCGAACGGCACACCGAACGGCGCGCGACCCGACGCGGTGTCAAGGCTAGACCCACACGCCAGCAAATGCGCGGTGTGCGGGGCACTTTCCGGCAGTCTGTCAGGCAGACCACATCCGCGGGGGTCCGGACCCGCCCCGAGCTGATTCCGAGGAGCCCTCCCCGCATGACACGACCACGCCCGACCGGCCGACGAGCCGCGACCGCCGCGGCGGCCGCGCTCCTGGCCGCCGGCCTCCTCGGCTGCTCCGCCGGCGAGACCCTGTCGCCGTCCGGCACCACGGGGGAGTCCTCGCCCACGGCGACCCCCGAACCGGCCGCGCTCGAGACCGTGTCGAGCATCGGCCGGGTCGACGGGGCGCTGCCCAAGGGTGCTCGCGAGCCGCTGCGGGCCCGGGTGACGGCCGCGGTCGACGCCTGGATCGACGGCGCCTACGGAGGCGACTACCCCCGCGCCGACTTCTCCGGTGCCTTCGCGAGCTTCACCAAGGAGGCGCGGGTGCGGGCGAAGGCCGACTCGGCGCTGCTGAGCAACACCAGGATCGGGCGTCGTGTCGAGTCGGTCGTGCCCGTGCAGCGACGGGTCGTGCTCGACGTGCTCGCGGTCGAGGGCAAGGCGGTGGGGGTGACGGCCAAGGTGCGACTCGCCTTCGACGTCACCGGACCGCTGACGAACGACCGGACCCGCACCGACCGCATCACCGGCGCGCTGTTCCTCACCTACGACCGCTCCGGCGGCGCCCCCGGCTGGCGCGCCTTCGGCTACGACCTCACGCGCAAGGAGAGCTGAAGATGCGCACGCTCGCCCGTCTGCTCTCCCTGGCCCTGGTGCTGCTCGTCACGGGGATCGTCGTCCCCGACAGCAGCCGCGCCTCGACGCAGGTCGTCCTGGTGAAGGTCGACCAGGCCTCGGCGGTCGCCCTGGACCGTCGTACGACGTGGATCCTCGCGGTCGGCAGCGACATGCGACCGGGGGAGGAGATGACCCGGACCCGGGCCGACGCGATCCAGCTGGTCGGGCTGCACCCCGACACCGGCGCGGCCACCTCGATCGGCATCCCTCGCGACTCCTACGTGTCGATCCCCGGGGTCGGGAGCGACCGGATCAACGCCGCGATGTCCTACGGCGGGCCCCAGCTGCTGAGCAGGACGGTGGGCGACCTCGTCGGGATCGAGCCCGACTACGTCATGGTGACCCGGTTCCCGTTCTTCGAGAACATGGTCGACGACATCGGCGGCATCTCGGTCGACAACCCGCGCTACTTCTCCGACAGCAACCTCAAGCCCGAGGGGTTCGCGGCCGGTCGGATCCGCCTCAACGGCTACGGGGCGATGGCGTTCGCGCGCATCCGCAAGACCCTGCCCGGCGGCGACTTCGACCGCTCGGCCAACCAGCAGATCGTCCTGCGGGGCATCCAGGAGCGGGTGGCCGCGAGGTCCGGCGAGGCCGGCTTCCTCGCCTCGGGGGTGCTCACGGTGCTCAAGCACCTCGACGTCAGCGGCGTCGGGCCCGGCGAGCTGTTCGAGCTGGCGCACGCGGTCGCACAGGTCGATCCGGGCAAGATCTCCGGCTGCGTGGTCCAGGGCAGCATCGCCACCATCAACGGGGCGAGCGTGGTCCGGCCCTACACCGACCAGGCGCGGCGCTACGGCAACGACGCCCGCGACGACGCGACGATCGGCCGCTGCTGACCCGTCGTCACCCGCGGCAGCTGGTGCGGGTCTCTACCCCGCGCTCGCACGAGTCACGACCGGGGCCGCCGAACGCCTCGTCGTCGCCGGTGCCGCCCTCGAGGTCGTCGGCGCCGGCACCGCCGTGCAGCGTGTCGTCGCCCCGGCTCCCGGTGAGTCCGTCG
>JBFJKO010000240.1:0-5648 GCA_041634935.1 Nocardioides sp. | reverse complement strand
GAGGGGTCGATCTCCCCGGCGTCGGCGAGGGCGCGCAGGGCCCGGACGACGACCGACTCGGCGTCGATGCGGAAGTAGCGGCGCGCGGCCGGGCGGGTGTCGGCGAACCCGAACCCGTCGGCGCCGAGCACGCAGTAGTCGCCCGGCACCCAGCGAGCGATCTGCAGGGGGACCGCGGCCATGTAGTCGGAGACCGCGACGAACGGGCCGTCGCTGCCGGCGAGCTTGTCGGCGACGTAGGCCGTGCGCTGCTCCTCCTCGGGGTGGGTGAGGTTCCAGTCCTCGGAGGCCACCGCGTCGCGGGCGAGCTCGTTCCACGACGTGACCGACCAGGTGTCGGCGCGCACGCCCCACTCCTCGCCGAGCATCCGGGCGGCGTCCTTGATCCACGGGTAGGCCACGCCGGAGGCGAGCAGCTGCACCGTCGGACCGTCGCCGTCGCCGGTGGAGACCTTGTGCACGCCGCGCAGGATGCCCTCGACGTCGACGTCGTCGGGCTCCGCGGGCTGCGCGACCGGCTCGTTGTAGACGGTGAGGTAGAAGATGACGTCCTCGGCGTCCTTGCCGTACATGCGCTCGAGCCCGGACTGCATGACGTGCGCGACCTCGTAGGCGAACGCCGGGTCGTAGTGCACGATCGCCGGGTTGGTCGCGGCGAGCAGCGGCGAGTGCCCGTCGGCGTGCTGGAGCCCCTCGCCGGTGAGCGTGGTGCGCCCGGCGGTCGCGCCGATCAGGAAGCCACGGGCGAGCTGGTCGGCCATCGCCCAGATCGAGTCGCCGGTGCGCTGGAAGCCGAACATCGAGTAGAAGATGTAGAACGGGATCATGTGCTCGCCGTGCGTGGAGTACGCCGAGCCCGCCGCGGTCGCGGAGGCCATCGCGCCGGCCTCCGAGATGCCCTCGTGGAGCATCTGGCCGTCCTTGGCCTCCTTGTAGGAGAGCAGCAGCTTGCGGTCGACCGACTCGTACTTCTGGCCGCCCGGGTTGTAGACCTTTGCGCTCGGGAACATCGAGTCCATGCCGAAGGTGCGGTACTCGTCGGGCGCGATCGGCACGATGCGCTGACCGATCTCGGGGTCCTTCATCCAGTCGCGCAGCAGTCGTACGACGGCCATGGTCGTGGCCATCGGCTTGTTGCCCGAGCCCTTCTTGAGAGCGGAGTAGACCTTGTCGGCCGGCAGCGTGAGCGGCTTGGCCCGCTGCACCCGCTTGGGCAGCGAGCCGCCGAGCTGGCGACGGCGCTCCATCATGTACTCGATCTCGGGGGACTTCTCGCCCGGGTGGAAGAACGGAGCGGTGCCGGTCTCCTCGTAGGCGCGCTCGAGGTCGCGGTCGGAGATCGGCAGGTAGAGGCGGTCGCGGAACTTCTTGAGGTCGTCCTGCGTCAGCTTCTTCATCTGGTGGGTGGCGTTCTTGCCCTCCAGCGCGTCGATCGTCCAGCCCTTGACGGTCTTGGCCAGGATCACGGTCGGCTGCCCGACGTGCTTCTTGGCGGCGTCGAAGGCGGCGTAGACCTTGCGGTAGTCGTGACCTCCGCGGGGGAGCTTCTGGATCTGGGTGTCGCTCATGTGCTCGACCATCGCGCGCAGCCGCGGGTCGGACCCGAAGAAGTTCTCGCGCACGTAGGCGCCGTCCTCGGTCGAGTAGGTCTGGAACTGCCCGTCGGCGGTGTTGTTCATCCGGTTGACCAGGACGCCGTCGACGTCGCGGGCGAGCAGGGCGTCCCAGCCCTGGCCCCACACGACCTTGATGACGTTCCAGCCGGCGCCGCGGAAGTTGGACTCCAGCTCCTGGATGATCTTGCCGTTGCCGGTCACCGGACCGTCGAGCTGCTGCAGGTTGCAGTTGACGACCCAGGTGAGGTTGTCGAGCTCCTCGCGCGCTGCGACGCGGATGGCGCCGAGCGACTCGGGCTCGGCCATCTCGCCGTCACCCATGAACGCCCACACGTGCTGGTCGGCGGTGTTCTTGATGTTGCGGTTGTGCAGGTAGCGGTTGAACCGCGCCTGGTAGATGGAGTTGATCGCGGTGAGCCCCATCGAGACCGTGGGGAACTCCCAGAAGTCGGGCATCAGGCGGGGGTGCGGGTACGACGGCAGGCCCTGGCCCTGCCCGTGCTGGACCTCCTGGCGGAAGCGGTAGAGCTGCTCCTGGTCGAGACGACCCTCGAGGAAGGCACGCGCGTAGATGCCCGGCGAGCCGTGACCCTGGATGAAGATCTGGTCGCCACCGCCGGCGCCCTCCTCGGGGGCGGCGTCCTTGCCCCGGAAGAAGTGGTTGAAGCCGACCTCGTAGAGGCTCGCCGAGGACTGGTAGGTGGCGATGTGACCGCCGACCTCGAGTCCCTTGCGGTTGGCGCTGGAGACCATGACGGCGGCGTTCCAGCGGATGAACGCGCGGATGCGCTGCTCGGCCTCGTAGTCGCCGGGGAACCAGGGCTCCCGCTCGGGCGGGATGGTGTTGATGTAGTCGGTGCTGCGCAGGGCCGGCACGCCGACCTGCATCTCGCGGGCTCGCTCCAGCAGACGCAGCATGACGTAGCGGGCACGCTCGCGTCCGCGCTCGTCCACCATGGAGTCGAACGACGCGAGCCAGTCGGTCGTCTCGTCGGGGTCGATGTCGGGCAGCTGGGTCGGGAGTCCCTCATGGATCACAGAGGGGCGAGAGCCCGAGCGGGTGCCTGAAGTGTGGGTGTTTTCTTCGGTCACGCGTTCATCGTTGCACGCTCGGAGGCGGGTAGAAATCTACCCGCGAGTACGGAAGACAGGTGCTCAACAGGCGGCGAGGTGTTGCGTCGTGTGCTGAACTCCGGTGGACTACCCCTACCTTCGTCGTCCGGTCCGCGGGTGACGACGCACCTCTGGAGGATCACGTTGAGTTCGACCGCGGGTGGCGGAGCCACCCAGACAGCTGCAGATCGACTGGGACTCAAGCCCGGCATGGTCATCCAGGAGCTGGGCTGGGACAACGACACCGATGACGAGCTCCGTGTGGCCATCGAGGACCGCATCGATGCCGACATGGTGGACGGCGACTACGGCAACGTCGTCGACGTGGTCCTGCTGTGGTGGCGCCAGGACGACGGCGACCTCGTCGACGGCCTGGTCGACTCGCTGACCGACCTCGTGGGAGGCGGCGAGATCTGGCTGCTGACGCCGAAGATCGGTCGTCCCAACGCCGTCGACGCCGCCGACATCTCCGAGGCCGCGCCGATCGCCGGGCTCGCCCAGACCACGACGGCCGCCGTGAGCAAGGACTGGTCGGCGACACGCCTGGTCGCCCCCAAGACGCCGTCCTGAGACGACCCTCACCCACGGTCTAGGCTCTGCGCGTGCTCTCCAAGCTGAAGACCAGTGCGCTGACCGCGACCACGTCGCTGTCGGTCCTCGCCCGCTCCGGGGTAATCCGGCCCTACTCGCCACTGACGTTGGCGCGGGTGGGCCGCTGCGTGCTGCGGTGGGGGACCGGCCCGGCCGGAGGCTTCACGTCGCTGGCCCTGCGCGCCCCTGACGGCGTCGGCCTCGTCGACGAGCTCGGCAGCCTCACCTTCGGCGAGATGCACGCCCGCTCGAACTCCCTGGCCCACGCCCTGCGCGAGCTCGGAGTGGGCGAGGGCGACGCCGTCGCGATCATGTGTCGCAACCACCGTGGCTTCGTCGACGCCAGCATCGCGGCAGCCAAGCTCGGGGCCGACGCGCTCTACCTCAACACGGCCTTCGCCGGTCCGCAGCTGGTTGAGGTGCTCGGCCGCGACGAGCCCACGGTGCTCGTCCACGACGAGGAGTTCTCCGACCTCGTCGGCGAGGCGACGGTCGAGACGAAGATCCTCGCCTGGACCGACGACCCGCGGGCCGCGCGGGGCACCCCGACGCTCGAACAGCTCATCGAGTCGCACGACTCGACCGACCTGACCCCGCCGTCGCGTCACGGGCGGACCATCATCCTGACCTCCGGCACGACCGGCACGCCCAAGGGCGCCCCGCGCAGCGAGGCCGGCATCGACGCCGCCGTCTCGCTGCTCGGCAGCATCCCGATGCGTTACGGGTGGCGCACCCACATCGCGGCGCCGCTGTTCCACACGTGGGGGTTCGCCCACTTCGCCCTCGGGATGCTCCTCGGCTCGACGATCGTGCTCCGCCGGCGCTTCGACCCCGAGGAGTGCCTGGACGTCGTCCAGTCCGAGCGGTGCGAGTCGGTGGTGGTGATCCCGGTGATGCTCCAGCGCATGTTGGCGCTGCCGGCCGAGAAGCGGGACCGCTACGACCTGTCGCGCGTCGAGGTGGTGGCCAGCTCGGGCTCGGCGCTGCCCGGTGACCTCGCGACGACCTGGATGGACCAGTTCGGCGACCACCTCTACTCCACCTACGGCTCGACCGAGGTCGCTTACGCCGCGATCGCGGGCCCCGCCGAGCTGCGGGTCTCGCCGGCCACGGCCGGGCGGCCGCCGTTCGCGACGGTCGTCAAGATCCTCGACGAGCACGGTGCCGAGGTGCCCCAGGGGCAGTCCGGGCGGATCTTCGTCGGCAACTCGCTGCTGTTCGAGGGCTACACCGGCGGCGGGCACAAGGAGGTCGTCGACGGACTGATGTCGTCGGGCGACGTGGGTCGCATCGGCGAGGACGGTCTGCTCTACGTCGAGGGCCGCGACGACGAGATGATCGTGTCCGGCGGGGAGAACGTCTTCCCCAAGGAGGTCGAGGACTGCCTGGCCCGCCACGACGCGGTCGTGGAGGTCGCCGCGATCGGCGTCGACGACGACGACTTCGGCAAGCGGCTGCGGGCCTACGTCGTACGGCGTGACGACTCGGTGAGCGAGGACGACCTGAAGGGCTGGGTGAAGGAGAACCTCGCTCGCTACAAGGTCCCGCGCGAGATCCACTTCCTCGACGAGCTGCCGCGCAACGCGACCGGCAAGGTGCTCAAGCGCGAGCTGGCCGAGTGACCGGGCTGCGCCTGGGCGGTCCCGCTCCCGACTTCATCCTGCGCGACCAGTTCGGGCAGGACGTGACGCTCTCGTCCTTCCGTGGGACGAAGGCGGTCGCGCTGCTCTTCTACCCGTTCGCCTTCTCCGGCGTGTGCACCGGCGAGATGGCGGGCATCCGCGACCGCCTCGACGAGTTCCTCACCTTCGACACCGAGGTGATCGGGGTGTCGTGCGACCCGCTCTACGCCCTGCGGGCGTTCGCCGACGCCGACGGGCTCAACTTCCCCCTGGTCAGCGACTTCTGGCCGCACGGCGAGGTGACCCGGGCCTACGACGTGTTCGACGAGAAGCGTGGCTGCCCGCTGCGCTCGTCGTACCTCGTCGACAAGGAGGGCAACCTCGCCTGGGCGGTCCACAACGCCGTCGCCGAGAGCCGTGACCTCGACGAGCACCTGGTGCGTCTGAGGGCGCTGGCCTAGACCGTTGTGTCAGTTTTCCGTGCGCTCTTTGGAGCCGCGCGATCGGCTCGGTATGTTTGCCATGTCGAACCGCTGGTGACCCGAGACGCCGGCGGTTCGACTCTTTTTCTCGGCTGACGACGACAGGGCTAGGATGGCGCCCGCTTCGAGCACGGGCGCGTAGCTCAGCGGTAGAGCCCCTCGCTTACAACGAGGTGGTCGGGGGTTCGATCCCCTCCGCGCCCACCAGCAGACTGTGCGGCCCT
>JBFJKO010000239.1:0-5662 GCA_041634935.1 Nocardioides sp. | reverse complement strand
GCGCCTCGGAGATGGTCTCGCAGGGCGCCGGACTGGGGCTCGCGATCGTCTCCGGCGTCGCCGCCCGGCACCGGGGCCGGGTGAGCATGTCCTCCACGGAGGGTCAGGGAAGCACCTTCGCGCTCACCCTGCCGTGCGCAGCTCTCACCGCAGGACCCTCAGGGCCGGGGGAGCGCACGCTCTCGCCGGCGGCGGTCAGCGGCGAGCGTTAGTCGGGCCGGCGGCGAGCGTTAGTCGGGCCGGCGGCGCTCCATCAGCACGGTGTCGCGCCAGACGCCGTCCAGCTGGGCGATCCGCGAGCGCACCGCCAACGTCTGGTAGCCGGCCGCGCGGTGCAGGGCCAGGCTGCTGCGGTTCTCGGGGAAGATCGAGGTCTGCAGGGTCCAGAGTCCGCCGGTGTCGGCCTCGGTGACCTGACGGTGCAGGAGGCTCCGCCCGACCCGGCGGCCCCGCGCCGCCTCGGCGACGTAGACCGACGTCTCCGCGACGCCCGCGTAGCAGGCACGCGTGGAGGTCGGGCCGGCTCCCGTCCAGCCGACGACGGTGCCGTCGATCTCGGCGACCCAACGGTGGCCGGGCAGCCACTTGTCGGCCAGGGTGGCGACGTCGGGCGCCTGGGTCTCGAAGGTCGCGTGACCGGTGGCGATCCCCTCGGCGTAGATCTCGCGGACCGCAGGCAGGTCGGCGTCGAGCATCGCCCGGGTGGTGACGTCAGAGGGCAGCCCGTCGGCCCCGTCGGACCCGTCGGCCGGGAGGCGGGCCGGGGTGCCCAGCGTGCCCATCACGACGTCCGCGGCGTGGGGCAGGCCGGTGCAGCACGCGGCGTTGATCGAGACCAGGCTGGCGGTGCCGACTTTGTCGACCGCCACGAAGCCGACGTCGGCGAGACGACGCACGTGGTGCGAGCAGGTGGCCTGGCTGATGCCGAGCTCGGCAGCGAGGTCGCCGACGCGGATCGAGCCGGTCGGTGTCGAGGCCACGGCGTGGAGGAGGCGCACCCGGGTGGGGTCCGCGAGCGTGGCGAACCAGTCGGCGTAGGTGCTCGCCGCTGCGGGGTCGAGGAGGGCCATGGCGCGAGGGTAGTACAAGATCGACGTACATCGATGCTTGCGTGCATCGATGTGCGTCGATATGTTGTTGATCGACATGAATCGATCAACCGACGACAGGACCCCGATGACCCTCTCCCCGCACCCCGACCGACCCCTCGTCATCGTCGGCGCCGGTCCGATCGGTCTCGCCGCGGCCGCCCACGCCCTCGAACGCGGGCTCGACACCGTCGTCCTCGAGGCCGGCTCGGTGGGCCAGGCCGTCACGGAGTGGGGTCACGTCCGGCTCTTCTCGCCGTGGTCCGAGCTCGTCGACGACGCGGCCGGGCGGCTCCTCGAGAGCCAGGGATGGGACCGGCCGGACCCGGAGACGCTGCCCACGGGCGCCGAGTGGGTGGAGCGCTACCTCGGCCCACTGGCCGAGGCGCTCGTGCGCGGGGGAGTGGCGGTGCGGACCGGACACCGGGTCGTCGGCGTCGCCAGGGAAGGTCGTGACCGACTCGTCGCGATCGGCCGCGGCGACGTGCCGTTCGCCGTCCACGTCGAGACCTCCTCGGACCACGAGGTCCTGCGGGCCTCGGCCGTCGTCGACGCCTCCGGCACCTGGGGCGGTCCCGGACCGCTGGGCGCCGACGGCTACCCGGCGGTGGGGGAGCGTGCGTGCGCCGAGGCGATCACCTACGGCATCCCGGACGTCGAGGACCCCGCGGTCCGGGCCCGGCTGGCAGGTCGGCACGTCGTCGTCGCCGGCGCCGGGGCGTCGGCGCAGAACGTGCTGGTCTCGCTCGCCGGGCTCGCGGACGCCGACCCGGACACCCGGATCACCTGGCTGCTGCGCCGCGGCGACGCGACGAAGGCCTTCGGGGGCGGGGACGCCGACGCGCTCGCGGCCCGCGGGCGCCTCGGCGAGCAGGCCCGCGGGGTGGTGGAGTCGGCGGGGGTCGAGCAGGTGACCGGGTTCCGCACCGTCGCCGTGCGACGCGACGAGGCGGGCACCCTCACGGTCACCGGCCTCGACGGGCGCGTGGTCGTCGACGTCGACCACGTCGTGGTCGTGACCGGGTTCCGGCCCGACCACAGTTGGCTCTCCGAGGCGCACCTCGACCTGGACGGCGAGCTGTCGGCGCCCCGCCTGCTGGCGCCCGAGATCCACCCCGCCCACCACTCGTGCGGCACGGTCAGCCCGCACGGCGCCGACGTCCTGCGCCAGCCCGAGTCGGGCCTCTACCTGGTGGGGATGAAGTCGTACGGCCGAGCGCCGTCGTTCCTGGCGCTGACCGGCTTCGAGCAGGTGCGCTCGGTCGTGGCCGAGCTCGCGGGCGACCACGAGGCCGCAGCCCGGGTCGAGCTCGAGCTCCCGGAGACCGGGGTGTGCGGGGCCGGGCCGGCGTTCGACGAGTCGGGCTCAGCGCCCGAACAGCTTGGCGAAGAAGCCCTTGTCGGCTCCGGCTGCTGCGGGGGCTGACTTCTCACCGGCGGTGTGCTTGCCCCCGCACCACTGGCCGGCGGGCACGCCGGCCTTCACCTGGGCGACGTGCTGGCCGCAGCCGGCCCAGGTGGTGTTCGAGCAGGTCTTGCAGCGGACGGGACGGCACATGGGGTGCTCCGTTCAGTAGGGGATGTGGGTCAGACGAGGGCGGGCAGCGCCTGGGCAGCGGTGTAGACCGCGACGCCGAGGACGAGCACCGTGAAGGCGATCTGCAGCTTGTCGGTGTCGACGCGGTCGGCCCCCTTCACGCCCACCGCGGTGCTGAGGGTCGCCGCGGCGGTCAGGGCGAGCACCAGCCCCCAGTCGGGCGAGGTGCCGGTGCCCGCGCGTACGACGAGCGCGACCGCGCTGGTCATCGTGATGACCACCAGCGAGGTGCCGGCGGCGTAGTCCATCGGCAGCGCGAGGGCCACGAGGAGGGCCGGCACCACGAGGAAGCCGCCGCCGACGCCGAGGAAGCCGGTGAGCAGGCCGACCGCGGTGGCGGTGACCAGCACCTTCAGGGCCTGCGGGCAGCGACAGGCGAAGGTGGGGCTGAAGGAGATGATCGGGTCGTCGAGCGTCGGACGGGTGCTCGGCTCGGCGCGGCCCCAGACGAGCCGCACGACCATGACGCCCACCACGACGAGCATCAGGACGGCGAAGGAGGCCAGGAGCACCGGCTCCGGCACCTTCGACGACGCGTGCGCGCCGAGAGCGGCCCCACCGAGCGCGACGGTGCCGAAGGCGACGCCGCGGGCGAGCAGGACGTGGCCCGCCCTGCTGGCGAAGACCACGCCCATCAACGACGACACCCCGACCACCACGAGCGAGCCCGTGGTGGCCTGCGACGCGCTCTGGTCGAGCACGTAGACGAGCACCGGGACGGCGAGGATCGAGCCGCCGCCCCCGAGGGCACCGAGGCTGAGCCCGATGAGCACGCCGGCGAGGATCGCCAGGACGAGCGTCACGCCTCGGGCCCCACCAGGTGGAGTCCGACCTTCTCGGCGTTGTCGAAGGTGTCGTCGATCGCGACGAGCGAGCGCCCTGCGGCCGCCAGCATCGACGCGGCCACCGACGCGCGGTAGCCCCCGGCGCAGTGCACCCAGACCTCCCCGGCGGGGACCTCCTCGAGGCGGTGCCACAGCTCGTGGAGCGGGACGTTGACGGCGTCGTTGATGCGCGCTTTGTCGTGCTCGTCGGTGCGGCGGACGTCGAGGACGACGACCTCGCGGTGGTGGCGGACCTGGGCGAGGTCGGCGAAGGTCGCGGTCTCGAAGGAGCCCAGCTCGCCGTCGGTCCAGTCCTCCGGGCCGCCGGTCGCGTGCGCGGCCGGTCGGTCGATCCCGATCCGCACCAGCTCGCGCTGCGCCTCGGCGACGTCGTCAGCGGTCTCGCCGAGCAGGGTCACCGGGGTGCCCCAGGTGATGAGCCAGCCGAGGTAGGTCGCGAAGCCGCCGTCGAGCCCGAAGTTGAGCGTGCCGGGGGCGTGGCCGGCGGCGAACGCCGTCCGGTTGCGCAGGTCGACGACCCACTCGCCCGCCTCGATCCGGCGACGCAGCTCGGCCGCGTCGGCGACGGAGGGCGGGGATAGGTCGGGCTCCGAGGGGCCGGCGGCGTTCTCCGGGGCCATGTGGGTGTAGTAGGCGGGCCAGGCGCCGAGGCCGGCGAGCAGCTCGTCGACGTAGGACTGCTCGTCCTGCGTCAGCGCCGGATTGGCCTTCTTCTCCTGCCCGATGGTCGACTCGGTGGCGTCGGACTGGCTCGCCGCGCAGAAGGAGCCGAAGCCGTGGGTGGGGTAGACGTCGGCCTCGTCGGGCAGCAGGTCGGCCAGCCGGTGGGCCGAGGCGTGCTGGTGACGCACGAGTGCGTCGGTGTGCTCCTCGCCGAGCAGGTCGGGTCGACCGGTGGCGCCGAACAGCAGCGAGCCCCCCGAGAAGACGCCGACCGAGTGGTCGAGGCCCTCGTCGGTCTCGGTGAGGGCGTAGGAGAGGTGGGTGAAGGTGTGGCCGGGGGTTGCCAGTGCGGTGACCCGCATGCGCGGGCCCACCTCGACGGTCTCGCCGTCGGCCACCGGGGTGCGGTCGAACGACACGTCGTCCTCGCCGTTGACGAGGTAGGCCGCACCGGTGCGCTGCGCGAGGGCGAGGCCGCCGGTGAGGTAGTCGTTGTGGATGTGGGTCTCGAAGACGTGCGTGAGCCGCACGCCGTGCTCGTCGAGCAGAGACAGCACGCGGTCGATGTCGCGCTGCGGGTCGACCACGAAGGCGACCTCGCCGTCGTGCACAAGGTAGCTGCGGTCGCCGAGCGTGGGCGTCTCGATCGGGACGACGGTGAGCGCGCTCATCGGGCACCCCCCACGGTCGCGCCGGTCTGCACGGGGCGTCCGGACTCGATCCAGGCGCTGGTGCCGCCGATGACGTTGACGGCGTCGAAGCCCTGGGCCACCAGGACGTCGGCCATCGCGCTGCTGCGGTTGCCCGAGGCGCAGATGACGAGCACCGGCGCGTCGCGGTCGATCTCGTCGAGGTGGGACGTCAGGCGTCCCATGGGGATGTTGACGGCGCCGGGGGCGTGCCCCGCGGCGTACTCGCCGGTCTCTCGTACGTCGATGAAGCTCGCGCCGTCCTCGTAGGCGGCCGCGGCCTGGTCGATGGTCATCTCACGCATGTGGGATTCCTTCCTGCCCGTGCGGGCGGGTCGATGAAACCCGGGGAGGGGGTTGTGTCCACGACGTTAACACAACCCCCAGGGGGGTTACGAGTCCTACCAGGACACGACGACGTCGAAGGTTGCTCCTCCGTCGTCGCTGTGGTGGAGGGCGGAGGTGGTCGCCACCCACACCTGGGAGCCCGGTCCGGTGGTGAGGGCCTGGGGCTGACCTGTGTCGACCGTTCCCAGGCGGTCCCAGCCGGCGAGGTCGTCACTGCCGTGGAGGGCCCCGGCCGGGGTGAGACCGACGAGCGTGCCGTCGTCGGCGAAGTCGACCAGCTGGAGCAGAGGTGCGGACGGCATCGGGGCGAAGGAGCGGCCGGCGTCCTCGCTCACGCGAGGGCCGTCCTCGGTCGTGGCGACGACCGCGGAGCTGGCGGCGGCGAGATCGAGGGCGGCGACGTCGCTCGCTCCACGGGCCCACGTCGCGCCG
>JBFJKO010000238.1:0-5677 GCA_041634935.1 Nocardioides sp. | reverse complement strand
CCCGCCATCGCGACCGGATCGATCGGGGCAACCACCGCCTTCGCCGCCCAGCTGGTCATCGTCGACACCCCGACCCGCGCTGACAAGGAGCTGTTACAGACCCTCGGTCTCGACCTGACCGAGCACGCGGGCCACGACTACATCGAGGTCGTGCTGCACAGCGCGCTCGACCAGGCGCGCCTGGTCGACTCCGGCCTGGAGCACGAGGTGCGCATCGCCGACCTCGCGCTGCGCGAGGCGCAGAACAACCGGACCAACGCGGCCTACGCGGCCGCGACCCTGCGCTCGCCGCTGCCGTCGGGTCGCGACACCTACCGCGACCTCGCGGACTACAACGACGACATCGCCGCGCTGGTGGCTCGGCGCCCGGCGATCGCCAAGCAGATCACCATGCCGCACCGCTCGCTGGACGGTCGCACGATCTACGGCATCGAGATCGGGCGCGACGTCAACGCAGCCGAGGACGGCCGTCCGACCTTCGTCCTGCTGGGCGTTCACCACGCCCGGGAGTGGCCTTCCGGCGAGCTGGCGATGGAGTTCGCCTATGACCTCGTCACCGGCTACGGGACCGACGCGCGGATCACCGGTCTCCTCGACCGCTCACGCGTCGTGGTCGTGCCGGTCGTCAACGTCGACGGGTTCGAGCTCTCACGCACCGACGGTGACCTTGTCGACCTGCGCCAGGTGGACGGCGGCGGCACGGTGTCGATCCTCGGCACCCCGGGCAACGCTTACAAGCGCAAGAACTGCCGCGTGGTCGACCACCAGGACACCCCGGACGGCACCTGCCGCGCCGCCAGCATCACCAGCCCCGGCGGCTTCCTCAACGGCGTCGACCTCAACCGCAACTACGGCGGGTTCTGGGGCGGTCCAGGCGCCTCGTCGACCTTCGCCGACCCGACCTACCGTGGAGCCGGCCCGTTCTCCGAGCCCGAGATCCAGAACGTGCGCGAGCTGGTCAGCAGCCGACAGGTCACCACGCTGATCTCCAACCACACCTTCTCCAACCTGGTTCTGCGCCCCAACGGTGTCCACCCGGACACCATCGGCTTCGACGGCCTGCCCGTCGGTGACGCTCACGACGAAGAGGGGCTGAAGGAGCTGGGCGCGAAGATGACCGCCGCCAACGGCTACCGCAACATCCACGGCTGGGAGCTCTACGACACCACCGGCACGACCGAGGACTGGTCGTACAACGCCACCGGCGGCTACGGCTACACCTTCGAGATCGGTCCCGACGAGTTCCACCCGCCGTTCCCGCAGGTCGTCGACGAGTACGTCGGCGCCGGCGAGCTCGCGGGCAGGGGCAACCGCGAGGCCTACCTGCTGGCCCTCGAGAACGCTGTCGACGCCTCCAACCACGCCGTGATCAAGGGCAAGGCACCCGAGGGCGCGACGCTGCGTCTACGCAAGCAGTTCGCCACCCCGACCTGGGAGGGCTCGTTCGCTGACAACCTCAACAGCACGATGGTGGTGACGGACGCCGGCAAGTACACCTGGCACGTCAACCAGTCGACGCGCCCGGTCGTGATGAGCAAGCTCGTGCAGATCACCGAGGACGAGCCGGTGCGATCCGAGACGTTCCAGGGAGGGCCGACCACCGTGGGCGACAGCGTCGACCACCCCTTCACCGTCACCGAGTCCGGGATCGACGTGCTCCAGGTCGACCTGGACTGGCCGACCCCTGACGACATGGACCTCGAGGTCTACCGCCGCAACGCAGACGGCTCGCTGACCCAGGTCGGCGGCTCGGGCAACTTCGTCAACGAGAAGGAGCGGGCCGAGATCGCCGCGCCGGAGCCGGGCGACTACGTGCTGCGGGTGATCAACTTCGCCTCGACCGCGCCGACCTACACGGTCACCGCGACGCTCTTCGACTCCACGCTCGTCTCCTCCGAGCAGGCGCCGGGCCTGATCGAGAACTGGACGCTGACCTGCGAGAAGGACGGTCGTGTCCTGCAGACCGAGTCCGTCGTGGTCAACCGCGGGCAGGAGATCAAGGTCGACCTCAAGGAGTGCAAGAGGAACTGGTGAGCACTGCTCGCGCCGCTTGAGCGGCGCGTCGCCGGAACAGTGGGCGGTCATCGACGGGGCTCGCGCTCCGAGGATGGCCGCCCGCTGTGCTGTCGTGGCGTCGTGCGCCTCGCTGCGTCAGCTCGCGAGTGCCGCTCGGGCGCAAGGCCGTCACGGTGCAACCCACGCTGCTGCTGCAGTCCCGAAGCCGCTAGAGCCGGAACTCCTGCACGTACTGCTCGAAGTCCCAGGTGGCGAGGAAGGTCGTAGCGGCCGTCCGCCCTGCCACCCGAAGGCCGGCGACCTCGTCGGGGGTGATCCCGAAGTCGACCGAGCTGATCGACCCGGTGTCGACCCGGATCGTGCGGGCAGCCACCCACGGCAGGGAGAGCCGCGCCTGGTCGCGGCCCACCAGCACGGTGGTCACGAGATCGGCGGCCAGGCCCACGGGCCCGTGCTGGAGCAGGCCCAGCCCCGGAAGCAGCCGATCGGCTTGTCCCGGAAGCACCGGCAGCAGCTTGATGCCGAAGGTCGGCCACCGGGGCGCCTTCCCGTCACGTCGGTCCAGGAGGTCGATGGGGAAGTTGGACAGCACGCCGCCGTCGACCAGCGTCGAGACGATGCCGTCGGCCGATCGCAGTTGGACGGGCTCGAAGAAGAAGGGGATCGAGGCGGAGGCGCGTACGGCGTCGGCCACCGGCATCGTGTCGGGGTCCAGGCCGTAGAGCCTCTGGTAGTCCCACGGCAGGCGCACGAGCTCGCCCCTGGTGGTGTCGGTCGCGGTCACCACGAGTCGGTAACGCTCCTCGATCGGCAGGTGCTCGGTGCCTGCGATGCGCAGGTCGGCGAAGGTCTCGACGCCGCACTCGTCGCGGAGCAGGTCGGCCACCAGACGGCGCAGCTCGTCGCCCTCGTACACCCCGTTGTCCAGCACGATCGACGCCAGCGGTCCGAGGACGGGGACCCGGTCGATCAGGGAGCGATCGGTGAGCGAGCGGAAGTCCAGTCCGGACAGGATCTCCGACATCCGTGCGACCGACATGCCCCCGGCGACCAGGGCGCCGACGACGGCTCCGACCGAGCTCCCCGCCACCCGGGCGAACCGATAGCCCGCGTCGTCGAGCACCTCCAGCGCACCCACGTGGGCGACGCCCAGCACCCCACCCCCTTCGAGGACGAGATCAGCGACCGGGCCGTGCTCTGGACTGGGAATGATCTGCACGCCTCAGACGGTAGCCGCGGTCCGACCGGCCCGCACTGCCCACCTCGGCCGGTGGGGGAGGTTTCTGCGTCTCGCGGCGTCGTACGTCTCAGAGAGCCGACTGCGCCGCAAGGACCACGAGACCCAGAGCCGCGCAGAGGCCGAGGGTGCGCAGCGGGCTCCAGCCGCGCCGGAACATGACGGTCAGGGCCACTCCGGTGATGACGAACGCAACGGGGTCCCACGACGTCAGCACCGGCACGTCGAAGGACAACGGCCCCGCATCGAGGCTCCGGGTGCGGTCGAAGAGCGTGTGCAGAGCGAAGAAGACCGCCAGGCTCGCGATCACGCCGACGACGGCGGCGGTGATGCCGGTCAGCGCTGACGACAGCGTGCGGTTGCCGCGCAGCCGCTCGACGTACGGCGCCCCGAGCAGCACGAAGAGGAAGCACGGCACGAAGGTCACCCACGTGACGAGCAGCGAGGCGAGGAGGGCCGCGACCCAGGGGTCGAGGCTGCCGGGGCTGCGGTAGGCGCCGACGAAGGCGACGAACTGCACCACCATGATCAGCGGTCCGGGCGTGGTCTCGGCGAGCGCGAGGCCGCGGACCATCTCGCCGGGTGCCAACCAGCCGTAGACGTCGACCGCCTGCTGCGCCACGTAGGCGAGCACGGCGTAGGCCCCTCCGAAGGTCACGACCGCCGCGCCGGAGAAGAAGAGGCCCTGGTCGACGAAGACGCTGGTGGAGTCGACGAGCAGAGCGAAGGCCACGACCGGGGCGAACCAGAGCACGAGCCCCAGGCTGATGATGCCGAGGGAGCGGCGCCTGGTCGGCAGCTCGTGGTGCAGCAGGTCGTCGCTGATGAGTGGCGGCGGCGCGTCGTCCGCGGTGCCGTGCGCCTTGGGCTCCGCGAGTCCTGGTATCCGTCGACTCAGGACCCAGCCGAGCACCCCGGCAGCGAGGACGACGACCGGGAACGGCACGGCGAACAAGGTGAGCGCGACGAAGGCGCCGAGGGCCACGGCCAGCAGGGCGGTGTGGTCGAGGGCCCGCTTCGCCACGCGGTGCACGGCCTGGACGACGATCGCGATGACGGCCGGCGCGATGCCCGCGAAGAGCGCACTCACCAGGTCGGACTCGCCGAACGCCACGTAGATGGCCGACAGCAGGCCGAGTGCGAGCACGCCGGGCAGCACGAACAGGGTGCCTGCGATCAGTCCACCGCGGGTGCCGTTGAGGAGCCACCCGGTGTAGATGGCGAGCTGCTGCGCCTCCGGACCCGGCAGCAGCATGCAGTAGTTCAGCGCGTGCAGGAACCGCTGCTGACCGATCCAGCGCTTCTCGTCGACGAGCGTGTGCTGCATGACCGCGATCTGGCCTGCGGGGCCGCCGAAGGTCTGCAGCGAGATCGAGAACCACGTCCTGGTGGCCTCGCGGAGGGGGACGACGTCGCCACCGGTGGGGTGCTCAGCCGCCGTGGCTCCGCTCGTCGGGTCGGGCGCGGTCATCAGGGACCGTCGGTCCGAGCGGCCGCGGCGTACCCCTCGCGGTAGGTCGGGTACGTCGGCACCCACCCGGCGGCGCGCAGCCGGGCGTTGGAGATCCGCTTGCCGTGCGCCTGCTCGGGATCCGCCGAGGGCGGGTCGGGCGCGTCCAGCCGTGCCGCGAGGTGCGCCGCGACGTCGCCCAGCAGCGCCGGCTCGTCGTCGTTGCCGAGGTAGACCGCCTCGGGCGGCTCCGCCCGGGTGAGCACGTGGACGGCGGCCGCGGCGGCGTCGTCCCGGTGGATCCGGTTGGTCCACCGGTGGGGGTCGTCGATGCTGCCGTTCCGGACCCGGTCGACCAGGCGCGTCGCGTCCCCGTCGTACAGGCCCGAGCAGCGCAGGATCGTGCCGTTCGGCACCCGCGCGGCGAAGAGCTGCTCGGCCTCGAGGAGCACCCGTGCCGGGCCGTCGGTAGGGGAGGGGGGGACGGACTCGTCGACCAGGCAGTCCTCGGGGGCGTCGCCGTGCACCCCGGTGGAGGAGATCAGCACCGCGCGGTCGGGGGCGAGGCCCCGTGCGTCGAGGGCGTCGAGCGCGCGCCCCATGCCCTCGACGTACGTCGCGCGGTAGGCGTCCTCGGTGCGCGGGCGCGCCGTCAGGGCGACGACCAGGAAGCACAGGTCGAGCGCGGGGAGGTCCGGGGTCTGCTCGGTGAGGTCGACCGTCAGGCCCTGCAGGGGAGCGGGGACGAGGTCGGCGCGTCGCCGCAGGGCGAGCACGTGGTGGCCGCGCTCGGCTAGGCACAGTCCGATGCGGGACCCGAGGTCTCCGCAACCGACCATCAGGACATCGGGGTGCACGGGCTCAGCGTAGGTCAGAGGCCGGCGCCACGACGGGTGAAGCGTCGCCGAGTGGCGCTCGAGGGGGTGAGTGTGCGACGGTGGAGGCACGACGCGGGGTGGAGCAGTTCGGTAGCT
>JBFJKO010000237.1:0-5681 GCA_041634935.1 Nocardioides sp. | reverse complement strand
GCCCGTCGTGGCTCGGCCAGGCCGGCGCCGTCGTGGTCGCGAGCGCCTACTCGTGGGCCCTTGCCGGCCGCACGGGCGGTCGCCCCGTGGTCTTCGGCACCCTCGCCGCCGTCCTCGGCCTCGTCGCGCTGTTCTCCGACCGCGACGCACTCGCCACCGGCGCGGCGGTGATGACCTGTGTGGTCAGCGCCGTCCTGGCGGTCATGGTCACCGTGCCGGCGCGTACCTTCGCCCGCGCCGTGCGCGAGTGCGCGATCGCCGTCGTCGTGGCCGCCATCGGGGCCCTGGCCACCGTCGGCTTCGAGCCGACCGTGGTCGTCGCCGACTTCGAGTACGCGACCTTCGGACTGGCCCTGGCCGCGATCTTCGTGGTGGTCTACCGGCTCGGGGCCGGTCTGCACGGCCTCGGGCGTCGAGGAGCGGTGATCGTGCTCGTCGGGGGCGTCCTCGTCGTCGTCACCCTGCTCTACGCCGAGCTTCTCCGCCGCTACGGCACCCCTGCGCTGGTCGAGTCCTCGCTCGACATCGTGCGGTGGAGCCGCGACAACCTCGGGGCCTTCCCGCGTCCGCTCGAGGCGATCCTGGGCATCCCGGCCCTCGCGTACGGCGTCCACATGCGCGCGCGGCGCCGGCAGGGCTGGTGGGTGTGCGCCTTCGGGACGGCCGCCACGGCCGCCACCGCCAACAGCCTGGTCAACCCGACGATCGGGCTCACCGAGACCGGCCTGTCGGTGCTCTACGGGCTCCTGGTGGGCCTGGTCATCGGCTACCTCGTCATCCGGCTCGACCTCTTCCTCACCGGCTCCGGAGGGGGCGCGCGCAGCCGCGGACGCCGCAGCCGGGTCGACGAGGAGGCCGCGGCGTCGCGCCCCGAGCCGCGCCGTACCCAGCCGCTGCGCTGAGACCGCGACGCTCGAGCGCGACCTCGGCGTGCAGGAGTACTCAGCGGTAACGAATAGCGTCTGTGGCATGGCCCGTGAGCAGGTGATCGAGATCGTGTCCGAGATGGTCGCTGGTGTGCTCGGCGTGAGCGTCGAGGTCGGCGGACGCGTCGCCGCCGGCGACGAGGTCGCGCTGCTGGAGTCGATGAAGATGGAGATCCCGGTGATCGCCGAGGTCCCCGGCGTGGTGACGGCCGTGAAGGTCACCGCAGGCGACGTCGTCCAGGAGGGCGACGTGCTGCTGGTGCTGGCACCCTGAGCGATCCTGACTAGACTCCGGGGTGCAGTGGCCGCGGCCGCTGCGAGGAGGGGTGCCGGAGCGGCCGATCGGAACCGCCTTGAAAGCGGTCGTAGGGAGACCTACCGCGGGTTCGAATCCCGCCCCCTCTGCCACCCTCCAGCCTGCAGAAGTCAGCAGAAGCCAGCATGCGCCCAGCCGCACCAGCCACTCTCGGGAGCCCTCGTGCCACGTCGCCGTCACGTCCTGTTCGCACCGGTCTGGTTGGTCGCTCTGCTCCTCGGACTGCTCGGGCTGCCGGGTCTCGCGGCGCCCGCCTTGGCGAAGTCGAAGACCTTCCCCGACCGGTGCGGCGACGTCGCCAGCGCCAACGACGTCCTCAGCACCAAGGTGGTCAACCGCCGCCGGATCGGCGTCCGGATCACCCACGACGACCTGCGACGCGACGTCCACTCGATCCAGTTCGCGCTCCGGTCGCGGGGCAGCGACGACGAGGCGGTCGTCTACGCCACCGTCGACGGCTCGACGACCTGGGTCCTGGACTTCGGCTACGGTCCGCCGCGGGAGGTCGACTGCCCCGGCGTGCGCGTGTCGTCCACGCCGCGCACGGACGTCACCGCGCTCTCGGTCCCTCGCTCGTGCGTGGGTGACCCGTCGGGGGCCGTGCGGCTGAGCCCGCGGGTGCAGTGGTCGGACGACGGCACGCTGGGCGACTGGTCGATCAACCGCGGCGACCACTTCACGCCGTACGTGCGGCGCTGAGGCGCCTCTACTCCGACCCGCCCAGCTCCAGCTCGACCTCGTCGTAGGCCAGGTCGTGGACCTTCTGCAGGTGGTGCGACACGTCATGCACCAGGCGCAGGACGAGTGCCTGCACCTCGTCGACGTCAGGGTTCTCCAGCACCTCGGTGCCCAGGTCGCCGAGGCGGCCGAGCAGGGCGTTGCGCTCGCGGAACGCCGCGCCACCGCGGGCGGCCAACCAGCCGTCGTCGGTGGCGCTGGTCGCCTGCATGAGCGCGTCACGCACCGTCGTCATCCGCTGCCGCACCGACCAGCGCCAGCTCGTCGTCGGCGCTCCCTCGCGGCGCGGCACCTGGGCGGCGGCCGCCAGGGCGGTCAGCGCGTCGGTCAGAGCGGTGCTGGTGCTGATGGTGGGCTCCTGGCGGGTGCGCGGGTCTGCAGGGGTGGACGTCGAGCATGACCCTCCTGGCCGCCGGGGGCAAGCAGGGCGGGACACTGGTGGGGTGAGCCCGACCCCCGACGCCACCAGCACCCCGTCCCCCGACGAGCCGAGCGTGCACCGCCTGGCGCCGGCGTTCACCGCCCGGCTGGTCGGACTCGCCTTCCTGATGCTCGCGATCACGACGTTCGCCGTGACCGCCGTGGTGCTGGCCGCGGGCTGGCCGCCGGACCTGATCGTCGCGGTGCTTGTCCTCGAGCTCGTCGTGGTCTTCGCGGGCGCGGGCTGGCTGCGCGCGCGGGCGTACGTCGTCCGCCTCGACGCCGAGGGCTACTCGGTGCGCCTGGTCCGTGGGGCGGGCGTGAAGGACGGCCGGTGGAGCGAGGTCAACGAGGCCGTGGCGGCGCGTCCGCGCGACGTGCCCTGCCTGGTGCTCAAGCGCACCGACGGCACCACCACCTCGATCCCGGTCGGGCTCCTCGCGACCGACAAGGACGACTTCGCCCGCGAGGTCGGCACCCGCCTCAGCGCGGCTCACCGGACCTGAGCCCGGGCGGCGCGTGAGGCCGCGAGCCAACCGATTGGCCCGCGTCGGACGTCGCCTTGTAGCCTAGGTGCGCTGCCCGCCTGGCGGGTGGCATGGAGGTGTCGCCTAGTCCGGTCTATGGCGCCCGCCTGCTAAGCGGGTTGAGGGCTAAAACCCTCTCGCGAGTTCAAATCTCGCCACCTCCGCCGCCGAGCCCGTCCCCAGCTGGGGGCGGGCTCGTGGCGTTTGGGCGCAGTCGGGGGTGGGTAGGGGACCCATGCACCGACCCGGTTGCACATCTGTGCACTGCACGAACCTGGGGGATACGGCCGGGTGTGCACGCGAGCCTTCAGGTGCCATTGTCGTCGCACGGGTCATTCCGTGGACCCGAGAAAGCTGGTCACCATGTCGTTCCTCCGCAAGCTCGCCCTGGCCACCGCGGCCGTCACCCTCACCGTCGGCGCCTGGGGCACCGCCCCCGCCTCGGCCGCCCTCGACAGCGGCTGGCCCTGCGGCGGTTGGTGCCTCACCGTGCCGACCGCGGGCGACCTCCCCTGATCCCGACCTGGGCCCGGTTCCGACTCCCCCTCGGACCGGGCTCAGGCGGACTCTGACTCCGTGCGGGCACCCTCGCGCCCGTCGCTGCCCGCGTGGCCCGCGACACCGGCCTCGCCCATCGTGTAGCCGAGCTGGAAGCGGGTCTCGGCCTCGTACTCAGCCTTCAGGTCGGCGATGTAGCCGGCGTAGGTGCGCGGGCTGACGCCGAGGCGCTTGGCGCTGACCGGGTCCGAGTGGCCCTCGATCAGCATCCGGATCGTCATCGCCCGCTGCTCGGCCGCGATGCTCTTGAGCAGCGAGCTGTCACGGCTGGTGAACGGGCGCGCGCGCTCCCACGTGCGCTCGAAGATGTCGTGCAGGAAGGCGACCACCGACGGCTCGCTCACCGCGACGGCGCTGCGGTTGTCCTCGCTCGCCGGGATCACCGCCACCCGCCGGTCGACGAGGATCATCCGCTTGAAGAACTCGTCGAGGGTGCGGACCTCCGCCCCGCGGCTGGTGACCTCGGCGACGTACTTGTGGGTGAAGGTGCTGCGCCGGGCACTGTGCTGGTAGAGCGTGCGCATCGAGATCCCGCGCTCGAGGGCAGCGGTGTCGCGCAGCACGGCGGTCGCGACCGACTGGGCGTCGCGTCCGCTCTGCGGCTGGGCGGTGATCAGCTCGGTCTGGGCCTCGCTGATGAGGTGGGAGAGGTAGGGCCCGATCGCCTCGTCGCGCAGATAGGTGAAGGGTCCGCGCCCCTCGCCCTGGGCGATCGGCGAGCGACGCCACGACTGCCCGAGCGAGGTGAAGGCCTTGGCCCAGTGGGAGGACTCCTCGAGCAGGCTCGTCGCCTGCTGGCTCAGCGGCGAGACCACTCGCGACTGCACGCTCGAGGGGTCCTCGGGCAGCCAGGTGTCGCTGGTGCGGTCGAGCTGGAGCAGGCCCAGGCCGACGAGCAGGTCGAACGGCGCCCGGTCGGGGCCGTCCTCGGCGATCCGGGGGTCGGCAGCGGACAGGCCCTGGGAGGCGACGACGTCCTCGTAGAGCTGGGTCGCGCCGGACTCGAAGAGCGCGCGATCCTCGGGTCCGTAGGGCATGCTCGCATCGTCGCACAGAGCTCCGACGGCCTGCGCGCGACGGACTGCGCAGAGCCCGCTGCGGCCGGGACGAGGCCCCGGTCACCGGGGCGCTGACATCCTGGAGCGATGAGGTCCAACTGCTCGCTCTACGTCGATGCCGGCTACCTGCTCGCCTCGGCGGCCACCAGGGTCTCGGGGACCTCGCTGCGCAACGGCGTCCACGTCGAGTACGGGCCGCTGGTGGAGCGGCTGATCCGCCAGGCCGAGGAGATCTCCGGGCTCCCGCTGCTGCGCGTGCACTGGTACGACTCCGCGCGCGACGGCGTCCCGGACGCGCAGCAGGGACGCATCGGCGAGCTGGCGAAGGTCAAGCTGCGGCTGGGTCGGTTCGGGGTCGACGGCCAGCAGAAGGGCGTCGACCTGCGCATCGGCCTCGACCTCGTGACCCACGCGCGCAACGACGCCGCCGACGTCTTCCTGCTCGTCTCGGGGGACGACGACCTCACCGAGGCCGTCGAGGAGGCCCAGGCCCACGGGGTGCAGGTGGTCGTGCTCGGCGTGCCCAACGCGGTCGGTCGACCGCACGGCGTGAGCCGTCACCTCGTCCGCGCGGCCGACGAGCTGCGGACGATCGCCGAGCCGACGATCGACGACACGGTCACCAAGATCGAGCGGCCCGTGCCGGTGCCGACGCCGCCGCCGGCAGCGACCGCCGCGTCGACCGTCGTACCGCCCGCGCAGGCGGAGCCGGCGGCGCACGTGCCGAGCCCGCTCGACCTCGCGGGCAGGCGCCCGGCGACCGTGCCTGCGCCGGCTCCGGCTGCCGTCCTGGCCTACTCGGGGGTGACCGGTGGCCCGTCGCACGTGGACGGGCACTACGCGACGCCCGAGGACATGCAGCAGCAGATCGACTCCGTCGTGCTCAACGTGCTCACGTCGCTGCGCAAGAGCGCCGGGGAGGACGGGCTGGAGGCGCTGCTGCACGGGCGCCCGTCGATCCCGCGCGAGGTCGACAAGGCGCTGCTGCTCGACCTGTCCGACGCGCTCGGGCTCTACGACCTCAACGACGTGGTGCGCTTCGAGCTGCGCTCACGGTTCTGGGAGATCTACGACGAGAGCGCGTAGCCGGTGCCGGGATCCCCGGATATCCGGGGATCCCTGACGTTCTCAGGGGGTG
>JBFJKO010000236.1:0-5689 GCA_041634935.1 Nocardioides sp. | reverse complement strand
GTGTCGCGCACGGCGTCGACGCGCTGGATGCCGTAGCACCCGAGGGCCGGCGCCCAGAGGTAACGCTTGAGGTCGAAGGTGCCGGAGGCGAAGTCGGAGTCCTCGAACCGCGGGCCGGCCTCGAGCACGCCGACCTTGTAGCCCTTCTCGGTCAGCCGCAGGGCGGAGACCGAGCCGCCGAAGCCGGAACCGATGACGAGGACGTCGAAGTCGTTGCCCGTGGTGGATTCGTTGCTCATGTCGCTCATCTCCGTCAGGCCCTTCCGAGCTTCTTCATGATCTTGAGGTTGGCGGTCATCACCTTGGCGTAGGTCTCGTCCGACATCCCGAGCATCGGCGCGAACCGGATCAGTCGCTGCGTGGCCACCGACTGCGACTCGGTGTAGCGGTGGATGCCCTCGCTGCCCTGACGGCGTCCCATGCCCGACTGACGCATCCCGCCCATCGGGGAGTCGATGCTGGCGAACGTCGCACCGAAGGCCTCGTTGATGTTGACCGTGCCGCAGCGGATCTCCCGCGCCATCGCGCGGGCGCGCTCGCCGTCCTGGCTGTAGATCGAGCCGTTGAGGCCGTAGTCGCCGTCGTTGGCGCGTGCCACGGCCTCCGACTCGTCGTGGAAGCGGTAGAGCGCGACGACGGGACCGAAGGTCTCCTCGCCGAAGCAGGTCATGTCGGGCGTGACGCCCTCGAGGATCGTGGGCTCGTAGTAGTAGGGGCCGAGGTCGGGGCGCGCCCGTCCACCGGTCAGCACCCGGGCGCCCTTGGCGACCGCGTCGTCGACGTGGGCGACGACGGTGTCGAGCTGCGCCTGCGAGATCAGCGAGCCCATGTCGTTGCCCCAGTCGAGGGTCGCCCCGAGCGTCATCGCCTTGGTGCGCGCGACGAAGCGCTCGACGAAGCGGTCGTAGGCCTGGTCGGCGACAAACATCCGCTCGATCGAGACGCAGAGCTGGCCGGCGTTGGAGAACGACGCCCGCACCGCGCCCTCGGCGGCCTTCTCGAGGTCGGCGTCGCGCAGCACGAGGAGCGGGTTCTTGCCGCCCAGCTCGAGGGAGCAGCCGACCAGACGCTCGGCGCACGTGCGGGCGATGATCTTGCCCGTGGCCGTCGAGCCGGTGAAGCAGACGTAGTCGGCGCGGGTCAGGATCGACGTCCCGACCTCCGCGCCGGGGCCGGCCACGACCTGCCACAGGTCCTGCGGGAAGCCGGCCTCGTCGAGCAGGCGGGCGCCGAGCAGGGCGCTGAGCATCGTCTGGGCGTCGGGCTTGGCGACGACCGCGTTGCCGGCCAGGAGCGCGGGCAGGCCGTCACAGAGCGCCATCGTGAAGGGGTAGTTCCAGGGCGAGATGATGCCCACGACGCCCTTGGGCACACGGTTGACCTCGACGCGCGTCAGGCCCGGGACGACGCCCGCCTTCCGCTGGGTGGCCAAGTGCTGCTCGATGGTGCGGGCGTAGTAGCGCGCAGTGAGCGCGATGTGCAGCGGCTCGTCGAAGGCGTGCTTGCGGGCCTTGCCCGACTCCAGCACGATCAGGTCGATGATCTCGTCCTGACGCTCGAGCACGAGGTCGTGGAAGCGCAGCATGATCGCCGCGCGGGCCTCGAGCGGCGTGCGCGCCCAGCTCTCCTGCGCCCGACGGGCGCGCGCGAAGGCCTCCTCCACGTCGGCATCGGTCGACTGCGGGACGTGCGCCAGCGGCGCCCCGCTCAGCGGGGTGTCGACCTGCACGGTGCGCCCCGACGTCGCCAGCACCCGGCGGGTGAGCGCCTCGGTGTAGGACGGCTCGAGGGCGTAGGAGGCGGTGGGGTCGTGCTCGGGGTCGGCCGGACCCTCGAGGCGGGGACCGCCGGCGGGCGTCGGCTGCGAGGCGTCACTCATATACCGAGGGTATGTGACCGGCGTCTCCGCCGCTACTGAATTTCTGTCAATGTGTCGCTTTACACAGTCATCGCGAGTGTCAATCGCACCGGGTGCCCCCGTGTGTGCGGTTGCTTGTCCCCTCACTGGATTTCGATGCGCGCGTCGCGACTTCGTGCCTCAGCCGCGGCGCTTACTCAATCTTCGGGCTGGACGGGCCCGCCCTCCTTCGTCGGGCGGGCCCTCAGCCCTCACCCCTCGAGATAGATCGACTTCAGCTCGGTGTACTGCCCCAGGCCCTCGGGGCCGAACTCGCGGCCCAAGCCGGAGGCCTTGTAGCCGCCGAAGGGGGCGGCGAAGTCCATCGTGTAGGTGTTGACGCCGTAGGTGCCGGTGCGCACGCGGCGCGCGACGTCGAGCCCGGCCTCGCGGTCGCTGGTCCACACGGTGCCCGCCAGTCCGTAGTCGGAGTCGTTGGCGATCCTGACGGCGTCGTCGACGTCGTCGTAGGCGATCACCGAGAGCACGGGGCCGAAGATCTCCTCCTGCGCGATCCGCATGCCGTTGTCGACGTCGGCGAAGATCGTCGGGCGCACGTACCACCCACGGTCGAGGCCGTCGGGCATCCCGTTGCCACCGAGGACGACGCGAGCCCCCTCCTCCTGGCCGAGGGCGATGTACTTCTCGATGCGCTCCTGCTGGCGCTGGGCGACCATCGGTCCGATCTCGGTGGCGGGGTCCATCGGGTCGCCGACCTGCATCTTGCTCACGGCCTCGGCGAGCGCGTCGACGACCTGGGAGTAGTTGGCGCGCGAGGCCAGGATGCGGGTCTGGGCGACGCAGGCCTGGCCGGAGTTCATCAGGGCGGTGAACTTCAGGCCCTCGATCGCGGTGCTGAGGTCGGCGTCGTCGAGCACGATCGCCGCCGACTTGCCGCCGAGCTCGAGGGAGACCCGCTTGAGCTGCTCACCGCACACGGCGGCGATCTTGCGGCCGGCGGCGGTCGAGCCGGTGAAGGCGACCTTGTCGATGCCGCGGTGCGCCACAAGGTGCTCGCCGACCTCACGACCGCCGGCGACGATGTTGACCACGCCCTCCGGCAGGCCGGCCTCCATGAACAGCTCGGCCATCAGGTAGCCGTCGAGCGGTGACTCGGGCGCGGGCTTGACCACGACGGTGCAGCCGGCGAGGAGCGCCGGGATCACCTTCGACATGATCGTGAACTGCGGGACGTTCCACGGCGGGATGGCCGCGACGACGCCGACCGGCTCGCGTCGTACGACGACGGGGGTGCCGAGCATGCCGGTGCGCGACTCCTCCCACGGGTACTCGCGGGCGATGGTGAGGAAGGCCTCGATCTGCATCCACGGCGCGGGCGACTGCGCCAGGTTGGCGAATGAGGTGGGCGCACCCATCTCGGTGGTGATCAGGTCGGCCATCTCGGCGAGCTTGCCGGCGTACAGCCCCGAGAACGTCGCGATGACGTCGATCCGCTCGGCGGGGGTCATCCGGGGCCACGGTCCGTGGTCGAAGGCCTCGCGGGCGGCCGCGACCGCGGCGTCGATGTCGGCCGGGGTGGCGTCCGGGACGGTCGCCACGACCTCCTCGGAGTGGGGCGAGATGACCTGGATGGTCTCGCTGGACGCGGGTGCGGTCCAGCCTCCGCCGATGAAGAAGGTGTCGCGGTCGAGGCTCATGGATGTCTCCTGTGGCTGGCTTGATGCTGGCGTGATGCTGGCGTGGGTGCTGGCTGGGGGTGGTGCTGCCGAGTCGTGGGCTGAGGTCAGGGCGCGAGGGTGAACCAGTCGGCGAAACCGCTGGGGTCGTGCCGGCCGAGGGCGCCGTGCTCGAAGAGCCCCCAGCCCTCCTGGCCGTTGCAGACCGCGCGTCCGACGTGGTCGATCACGCCGAACATGACTCGTCCGGCGACGTCGGGGGCGGTCAGGTCGTAGGTGACGCGCTCGGTGAAGTCGGGGCCCCGCCACACGCCGTGGGTCCAGTCGGAGTCGCCGCCGTAGCCGCCGCCGATGTGGATCGGGACCGGGAGCTTGGACTCGACCTCGATCTCGAGCGGCTTGCCGTCGGGGGTGGTGCAGGTGATCGACGCCCCGGTGGGCACGCGGGTGCCGGAGGCGTAGTGGATGGTCACGTGCGGCCAGCCGAGCTGCTCGATCCGGCCGTCCTTCCAGACGCGGTGGCAGTCGTTGAGGGAGCGGTAGCCGTCCGGGTCTTCCTGCATGATCAGGCAGAGCATGTAGTCGTCGAAGCGCATCGGCACGTAGAGCCACCACAGGCCCTCGAACTCCGGGACGAGCGGGGCACCCTGCGGTGCGGCCTCCCCCACCGGTCGGATCCCCCAGGAGCGGTCGCGGCTGCCGACCCACCGGTCGGGGGTGACCTGGTGCTCGGTGCCGTCGATGGAGAAGGACCCGCTCCACGTGCCGACCTGGGCGAAGCGCTGGGCGTCCAGGGTGACCCGCGAGCCCGCACGCATGACGTGCGGCATCTCCTGGAGGGCGTCGAAGGAGCCCTCCCACGTGAGGTCGGCGGCGATGCCCTCGGTCTCCTCGAGCACCACGCGCAGGCGCTTCAGCGGCTCCTGCACCTCGACGCGGTAGTTGCCGATCCGCTGGTTGAGCCGGTCGTCGTCGATGACGTCGGAGAGGTGCACGGCCGTCTGCTCGTCGCCGCGGCGGACCAGGAAGAAGGCGTCCTTGGTGCCGAGGTTGGGGTAGTAGCCGTGCCCGAAGATCGCGAACACGTCGCCGGTGCGGTCGTGGGCGTTGAAGTAGGCGCGGTCGTAGAAGTTGCGGTCGCTCGAGGCCGCCCACGTGACCGGCAGGGGCGCCTGGTGGATGGGGTACTCGTCCAGTCCGGTGACCATGTGTTCCTAGCCTTCTGCTCGTTCGAGGATGGACTCCATGAGCCCCTTGTGGTGCATCAGCGTCTCGATGTCGTCGGGACGCTCGATCTCGCCGAAGCGGATCTGCCGGGCACCGGTGCGCATGAAGACCACGCACCACTGCACCGCGTTGTAGAGGTGGAACCAGGTGAGGTCGCCGACGGCGACGCCGGTGAGCTGCTCGTAGGTCGCCACCACGTCCTGCTCGCGCAGGAAGTGCGGCAAGCCGGGCAGCTCGAGGACCTCGGTGATCGACTCGAAGACCCGGTGGGCGAAGACGAGCCACGACAGGTCCAGCTCGCGCGGACCGATCGTGGCCATCTCCCAGTCGAGGACGGCGACCGGGGTGAAGTCGTCGTAGATCGTGTTGCCGATCCGGGCGTCGCCCCAGCACAGGACCGTGTCGCCACTCCCCTGCGCCTCGGCCTCGGCCAGGTGCGCCTCGAGCCAGGCGAGGCCGCGCTCGGCGGTGCGCGAGGGACCCACGTCGCGCACGGCGTAGTCGTACCAGGCACGGGTCCGCGCGAGGTTGCGCGCCAGCGGCGTCTCGCCGGGGTGCCGGGGGTCGAGGAAGGCGAACGTCCCGGCCGCGTCCGGGATCGAGTGGAGGCCGGCGATGACGCCGACGGTCTGGTCCTGGACCCGGCGCTGCTCGGCGAGCGAGGCGTCGTACAGCCAGTTGTCGCCGAAGGTGTAGGGCAGCACGTCCGGTGGGATCAGGCCGGCGACGCGCTCCATAAGGAAGAACGGCGTGCCGAGCACCGCGCCGGTCGGCTCGAGGAGACCGACGGCCGGGACGGGCACGTCGGTGAGCTCGCCGACCAGGCGCATCGTCTCGTGCTGGTGGTCGAGCGCGTAGGTCTCGAAGACCGGGACGTCGTCAGCCGCCGGTGCGACGCGGGCGACGTACTCGTGGGTGTCGCGACGAC
>JBFJKO010000235.1:0-5704 GCA_041634935.1 Nocardioides sp. | reverse complement strand
CAAGCCCAAGAGCCCTTCAGGCCGCTTGACAGCCATAGAAGCGTCTCGCACCCCGGCTGCTCGACCACTAGGGCCCCTCGACGCGCCGGCGGGGTGTTGTCGGTGGGCACCGTCATCCTGGGGGCATGGAGATCTCGACCCCCGCCCTGCTGCTCGTGTGCCTCGGCCTGCTCCTCGGCGCCGGGCTCGGAGCTCTTGCGGGCTACGCCGTGGGACTGACCCGACCGAGGCCTCACTCCCCGACCGAGGAGCGGCTCGCCCGCGCGCTCGACCAGCAGGCCGGTGAGGAGGCGGTGGTGCGGGAGAGCCTCGAGCGCCTCCACGACCAGATGCGCGACCTCGAGCACACCCGCATCGCCTGGCAGAGCCAGCTGCACGAGCAGGTCAGCGACATGCGCTCCTCGACCGAGACGTTGCGCCGCGAGACCCAGAGCCTGTCGACGGCGCTGCGCCGTCCCCAGGTCCGGGGCCGGTGGGGCGAGCTCCACCTGCGACGCGCCGTCGAGCTCGCCGGGCTGGTCGACCGGTGCGACTTCCACGAGCAGGTGCAGCTCGAGGACGGCGCGCTGCGCCCCGACCTCGTCGTGCACCTCTCCGGCGGGCGCCAGGTCGTGCTCGACGCCAAGGTCCCCCTCGACGCCTACCTCGACGCGACGAGCACCGACGAGGACGACGTCCGCGACCACCACCTGGCCCGGCACGCCCGTCAGCTCCGCACGCACATCGAGGCCCTGGGGTCGAAGTCCTACTGGCGGGCGCTGAGTGAGACCCCGGAGTTCGTGGTGCTGTTCGTGCCGGCCGAGTCGTTCCTCTCCGCGGCCCTGGAGTCCGACCCGACCCTCATCGAGCACGCTGCCTCCCGACAGGTCGTGCTCGCCACCCCGACCACGCTCATCGCCCTGCTCCGCACCGTCGCCCACGGGTGGAGCCACGAGGCGCTGTCGACCCAGGCGGCCGAGATCCACCGGCTCGGGCGCGACCTGCACCACCGCCTCGGCACCTTCAGCGCGCGCCTCGACCAGGTCGGGCGCTCGCTCAACGCCGCGGTGGGTCACTTCAACGCCGCGGTCGGCTCCCTCGAGTCGAGGGTGCTCGTGGGCGCTCGTCGCTTCTCCGACCTCGGGGTCACCGACGAGGCCCTTGCCTCGCCCCGGGCGGTCGAGCTGCGCGCGGTCGACCGGCGCGCCGACGACGACGAGCCGCCCGCCGCCCGTACCGTGAACGGGTGAGCCTGCCCGCCTCCCGCACGGTGTGGGAAGAAGGTCACGAGTCCGGCCGCGAGACGGTCGCACTCGGGTTCGCGCTTGCGCTCACGATCGCCGCGCTCGACCTCGTGCTCACCGGCCGGGTCGGGGTGCTCTTCGACCTCGGCTTCGTCCTCGGGTGCCTGGCGCTGGCGCTGGCCGTCCGCCCCCGCGACTTCTTCACCGTGGGCGTGCTCCCGCCGCTGCTGATGCTCGTGACGTTCGTGCTGCTCGCCCTCACCCGGGTCGAGTCCATCGCCCGGGCCGGCGACGGCTTCGCCCAGGCCGTCATCTCCGGCCTGTCCCACCACAGCCTGGCGCTGGTGATCGCCTACCTGTCGAGCCTCGCGGTGCTGGTCATCCGAGTGCGCGTGCGGGTGCAGCGCGAGGCCCTCACGCGAAGCGGTCCGGATCCCCGGCTCCTCGCCTGAGCACCTCGGGCGCACCGCTCGAGAAGTCCACGACGGTGGTCGGCTCGGCCGACGTCTCGCCGGCTTCCACCACGAGGTCCAGCTCGTGGTCGAGCTCCTCCTTGATCTCCCAGCCCATCGTGCGGGGCTCCTCCTCGCCCGGCAGGATGAGCGAGCTGCTCAGCAGCGGCTCCCCCAGCTCCTCCAGGACGGCCTGCACGAACCGGTGGTCGGGGATGCGCACCCCGACCGTCTTCTTCTTCGGGTGCAGCAGCCGCTTCGGCACCTCGGGCATCGCGGTGAGGATGAAGGTGTACGGCCCCGGCGTGGCCGCACGGATGGCCCGGAAGGCGGAGTTGTCGACGTGCACCAGCGAGCCGAGCTGGGCGAAGTCCTTGCAGATCAGCGTGAAGTGGTGACGGTCGTCCAGCCCGCGGATGCGCAGGATGCGGTCGCGGCCGTCCCGGTTGCCGACGCGCGAGCCCAGGGCGTAGCCGGAGTCGGTGGGGTAGGCGATCAGGGCGTCGTCACGCAGCGCGGCGACCACCTGCTGCACCAGGCGCGGCTGGGGGTTGTCGGGGTGGATGTCGACGAAGCGTGCGGCCATGAGGCCGATCATCGCACCCGCGGTGCGAGAATGACGCGCGAGCGCCGAGCGTCGAGCGTCGACGACCTCAGGGGCCGACCCGGGCGCTCACCCCACGACACGAGGAGCACGAGCAGTGACGCAGGCGTTCGAGGCCCGTTCCGACCGGGACGACCCGGGAAGCCGCACGATCACCTACGTCCTCCCGGTCTACAACGAGGCCGACAACATCGCGGCCTTCCACAGCGCCCTCGTCGAGGCGACGTCGCAGCGTGCCGACTACGACTTCGAGTTCCTCTACGTCGACGACGGCAGCCGCGACGACTCCCTCGAACGTCTGCTGGCCCTGCGGGAGACCGACGAACGGGTCACGGTGCTGAGCCTGTCGCGCAACTTCGGTCACCAGGTCGCGGTCACCGCCGGCCTCGACGCCTGCACCGGCTCGGCCGCGGTCGTCATCATGGACACCGACCTCCAGGACCCTCCCCGGGTGAGCCTCGAGATGATCACCCTCTGGGAGAGCGGCGTCGACGTCGTCTTCGCCCAACGTCGCAGCCGCCGCGACTCGGCCTTCAAGCGCGCGACCGCGTTCGGCTTCTACTGGCTGCTCGACCGGATGGCCTCGATCGAGATCCCCCGGAACGTCGGTGACTTCAGGCTGATGGACCGGCGCGTCGTGCAGGAGGTCGCCCGCTACCGCGAGCACGACCGGTTCCTGCGCGGGATCGTGGCGCACGTCGGCTTCCGCCAGGAGGCGGTGCTCTTCGACCGCGACGAACGGCACGCCGGGGAGACCGGCTACCCCTTGCGCAAGATGATCGCCTTCGCCCTCAGCGGCCTTGCAGGCTTCTCGACCGCTCCCCTGCGCTGGATCTCCCGGCTGGGCTTCGTCATCTCGGCGATCTCGGTGATGCTCGCCTGCTACGTGGCCGGGGTCCGGATCTTCTCTCCGGAGCAGTCGGTGCCCGGGTGGGCCTTCCTCGGGGTCGGCATGTTCCTGCTCAGCGGCATCCAGCTGATCATGATGGGGGTCATCGGCTCCTACCTCGGTCGGGTGTACGTCGAGGCCCAGAACCGTCCGCTCTACTCGCTCGCGCTCGCCGCACGCGGACCCCGAGAAGGTGCCCGCTGACCGGCACCGCCTCGAACCGGCGGACCTCGGTCGGCCACGGGCACCGCGCCATCCTGGTCCGCTTCGCCGGCGTCGGGGTCGTCAACACCCTGATCGACGTCAGCCTCTTCCTGCTGCTGCACGCCCATCTCGGCGTCGTGGCCGCCAACCTCGTCTCGACGAGCGCCGGGATGACGTTCAGCTTCGTCGTCAACGGCCTCGTCACCTTCAACGCCGGCCGGCTCACCCTGCGTCATGCGGGACTGTTCCTGGCGAGCACCGGCGCCGTGATGTGGGTGCTCCAGCCCGTGGTCATCCTCGCCCTGCTCACCCTGGCCGACTCCTGGGCCGAGGACCCGGAGAGCCCTGCGGTCCTGCTCGTCGTCAAGCTCGCCTCGATCGGCGTCAGCCTGGCGGCGAACTTCCTGGCCTACCGCTACGTGGTCTGGCCGCTCGCGGGCACGCCGTCGCAGCGGCGCGCCTGAGTCAGACGGTCTCGGAACGCTTCTCGGAGTCGCGCTTGTCCTTGGCCAGGCTGGCGACCGTGGTCACCGCGAGCGTCACGATGATCACGCCCAGGCTGAGCAACGAGCTGATCTCGGGGACGGCCGTCACGTGCTCGCCACCGTTGATGAACGGCAGCTCGTTCTCGTGGAGCGCGTGCAGCACGAGCTTGACGCCGATGAAGGCCAGGATGAACGAGAGCCCGAGCGAGAGGTAGACGAGTCGCTCGAGCAGTCCGCCGAGCAGGAAGTAGAGCTGGCGAAGACCCATCAGCGCGAAGACGTTCGCGGTGAACACCAGGTAGGGCTCCTCGGTGATGCCGAAGATCGCCGGGATCGAGTCGAGGGCGAAGAGGATGTCGGTCGTGCCCAGCGCGATGATGACGATCAGCATCGGCGAGACGAAGCGGATCCCCTCGAGGCGGTACCAGAGCTTGAGGCCCTGGTAGTGCTCACCGACGTTGAGTCGGTTGCGGGCGAAGGTGACGACGGCGTTCTCCTCCGGGTGCTCCTCCTCGTGCTCGCGGTAGCTCTGCACCAGCTTGACGGCGGTGTAGACCAGGAAGGCGCCGAAGAGGTAGAAGACCCAGCTGAAGTTCTCGATGAGCGTGTAGCCCGCGGCGATGAAGATCGCCCGGAAGACCAGGGCCAGGATGATCCCGACCATGAGCGCCTCCTGCTGGAGGTGGCGCGGCACGGCCAGCGCGTTCATCAAGATGATGAACACGAAGAGGTTGTCGATGGACAGGCTGTACTCCGTCAGCCAGCCGGCGAAGAACTCCACCCCGAAGTTGTGGCCGTCGGCCGAGCCGTGGAAGAAGAAGATCCAGAGCCCGAAGAGGATGGCGGCGCCGACGTAGCCGGAGAGCGCGATCGCGCACTCCTTCATGGTCGGCTCGTGCGGGTTGCGCGCGATCACGACGATGTCGAACAGCAGGACTCCCACCGTGACAGCGATGGTGATGGTCCATTCAAGGGCAGAGACGTCCACGAGGCGGGAGTCTGCCACCGGCGCCCGGGATCGCGAGCATCCACGCCGCTGTGACGAGCGACGCTCCGAGCCGTCAGTCGCCGCCGTACGGCACACCGAGGGCGGCGAGCTGCTCGCGGCCGCCGTCGAGCGCCGTCAGCACCCAGGTGCCGGTCTCGGTGAGGGTGAAGGTGTGCTCGCTGTGGGCGGCCCGCGAGCCGTCGCGCGTGACGACGGTCCAGTCGTCGTCGAGCACGTCGGTGTCGGCACTGCCCAGGGTGACCATCGGCTCCACGGCGAGGGCGAGCCCCTGCACCAGACGGGGGCCGCGGCCGGGTCGCCCGTAGTTGGGGACGTCGGGCGGCTGGTGCATCTCGCTGCCGATGCCGTGGCCGGTGTAGTCCTCGAGGATCCCGTAGTCGCCCGCGGCCCGCACGTGCTGCTCGACCGCGTGGGAGATGTCGCTGACGCGGCCGCCGAGGCGCGCGGCGGCGATCCCGCGCCACATGGCCTCCTCGGTCACCCGCATCAGCGCCGTCACCTCCTCGGGGACGTCGCCGAGCGCCAGGGTGATGGCCGCGTCGCCGTGCCAGCCGTCGACGATCGCGCCGCAGTCGATCGAGACGACATCACCCTCGGCGAGCACGCGGGGACCCGGCATGCCGTGCACGACCTCGTCGTTGACCGAGACGCAGATCGATCCGGTGAAGCCGTGGTAGCCGAGGAACGACGGCGTCGCCCCGGAGGACCGGATGTGGTCCTCGGCGGCGGCGTCGAGCTCGGCGGTGGTCAGGCCCGGCCGCGCCACCTCGCGCATCAGGGCGAGCGTGCGACCGACCACCAGGCCGGCGACCCGCATGCCCGCGATCTGCTCGGGGGT
>JBFJKO010000234.1:0-5729 GCA_041634935.1 Nocardioides sp. | reverse complement strand
CCGGACCCGCTGTCGTCGTAAGGGAGGTCGTGGCCGGCCCCGGCCCCCGACCGGAGCACCGTGTGAGCGCGATCACCCCGAGAAATCCCCAATCTGGCCCCTCGACACCAATCCGACCCGGCCGAGGCTGCGAATCACTCACGTAATTCCCCACTACGGAAGGCATCACCTCATGAAGCTCAACACCGTCCGCCGCGGCACCGCCGCCGCCGCCGTCCTCGCCCTGTCCCTCACCCTCGCCGCGTGTGGCGAGGACGAGGAGCCCACCACCTCCACCGGTGGCGACACCTCCTCGGAGACCGAGACGAGCGACGAGTCCGACCCGCAGGCCCAGACCTTCGGTCCCGCGTGCGACCAGGTCCCCGCCGAGGGTGACGGCTCGTTCGTCGGCATGTCGGACAGCCCGGTCGCCACGGCCGCCTCGGCCAACCCGCTGCTCACGCAGCTCGTCGGCGCCGTCGGCGCCGTCAACGGCCTCGGCGACACCCTCAACGGTGCCCCCGAGCTGACCGTCTTCGCCCCGTTCAACGGCGCGTTCGAGGAGCTCGACCAGGAGGCCGTCGCCGGTCTCGTCGAGGAGGCCCAGGCGGACGAGTCCGGCACGGACTCCACCCTCTACGGCCTGCTGGCGCACCACGTCGTGGGCGCGAACCTCGACGCCGACGCCGTCGTGGGCGAGAACGACTCGCTGGCCGGCTCCTCGCTGACCGTCGAGGGCGACACCGACGGCATGACCGTCACCGACGGCACCGTCACCGCCACCGTGCTCTGCGGCAACATCCCCACCGCCAACGCCACGGTCTACGTGATCGACAAGGTCCTCGCCGGCCCGATCAGCTGATCGATCCCTCTCGATCACGAGGATCACTGAGTCAGATGAGTCAGGCCAAGCGCGTGCCGCCCGGCACCTCCCCCGTGGGGGTGCCGGCGGCGCCCGCCGCCGAACGGCTCGCTGACCTGCTGCGTCGCTCGGCGAAGGGCGACCAGGTCGCCTTCGCCGAGCTGTATGACGCCACCCAGGCCCGCGTCTTCGGTCTCGCTGTCCGGGTCGTCCGCGACCCGGCCCAGGCCGAGGAAGTCACCCAGGAGGCATTCCTGGAGGTCTGGCGCACCGCAGGTCGCTTCGACTCCGACAAGGGCTCCGCCCTGTCGTGGCTGATGACGATCTGCCACCGTAAGTCCGTCGATCGCGTGCGGTCGGCCGAGTCGTCCACACGCCGTGACACGACGTACCACCAGCAGAACCACACGATCGACATCGACTCCACCGCCGATGCCGCCCAGGTCTCCATGGAGGCGCAACGGGTACGGAAGGCGATGGGAAGCCTGACCGACGTACAGCGAGAGGCACTCGAGCTCGCGTATTTTGGAGGCTACACACATACCGAAGTGGCAGGGATCCTCAGCATCCCTGTCGGAACAGCCAAGACCCGCATCCGCGATGGACTCATCCGGTTGCGCGACAAGATGGGAGTGGGCTCATGAGCGGCGACATCCATGCTCTCTCGGGAGCCTATGTGGTCGACGCGGTCGACGACTTCGAGCGGGCGCAGTTCGAGCGGCACCTGGCCGGGTGCGACGACTGCCGTCTCGAGGTCGCCTCGCTGCGCGAGGCTGCCGGCCTGCTGGCCGACACCGTCGCCCACCCCGCTCCGGACGCCCTGCGCGCCGACGTCCTGTCGAGCATCGAGATGGTCCGTCCGCTGCCCCCGCTCCTGGCAGGAGTCCAGGACCGCGCTCGTGCCCACCGCCGACGCGTGCCCACCCTGCTCGCGGCTGCCGCCGCACTGGTCGTGATGGGCGGCGTCGGCGCCACCGTCTGGCACCCCTGGGAGCAGCCGGTGACCGACCTCTCCGCCTCGTCGCTGGAGAGTGCCCCCGACACCCAGGTGATGACCGAGAAGCTGCCGGGCGGCGGGACGATCACCCTGACCCGCTCGGAGTCGCTCAACTCCGCCTTCGTGACCACGAGCAACATGCCGCGTCTGCAGAACGGCAAGACCTACCAGCTGTGGAGCATCCACGACGGGGTCCCGGTCTCGGCCGGCCTGTTCGACGGCGACGCCAGCAAGGTGATCGTCGAGGCCGACCCCGGCCTCGCCCAGGCGATCGCCATCACCATCGAGCCCCTGCCCAAGGGGGACGACGCTCCGGTCGAGGCCCCGACCTCCGACTTCGTCGTCGCCAGCTTCGACTTCACCGAGGTGTGATCCCCGCGATGACACGACGACCCCAGCGGGTCGCCGTGGTGGGCTCCGGCGTGGCCGGACTCACCGCGGCGTACATCGCCTCACGCACCGCCCACGTCACCCTCTTCGAGGCCGACGAGCGACTCGGCGGTCACGCCGACACCCACCAGGTTCCCGAGCGGCAGCCCGACGGCAGCACGAAGATGCTCGGCATCGACACCGGGTTCATCGTGCACAACCCGCGCACCTACCCCACCCTGCTCCGCCTCTTCGCCGAGCTGGGTGTGGCCACCCAGGCCTCCGAGATGTCGATGTCGATCACCGACGACGACTCCGACCTCGAGTGGGCCGGCGCCCTCGGACGCTCCGGGCTGTTCCCGACCTCGGCCAACCTCCGCAAGCCGCGCTACCTCGCGATGCTCGCCGAGATCCCGCGCTTCCACCGGCGAGCCAAGGCGCTGCTGGCGGTCGAGTCCGACGAGCGCACGCTGCGTGAGTTCCTCGAGGCCGGCCACTTCAGTGCCTACTTCGTGCGCCACTTCATGGAGCCCGTCGTGGCCTGCGTGTGGTCGTGCGAGCCCGAGGTCGCCCTCGACTACCCCGCGCGCTACCTCTTCACCTTCCTCGAGCACCACGGGATGCTCGGCATCTTCGGCTCGCCGCAGTGGCGCACCGTCACCGGCGGCTCGCACTCCTACGTGTCCCGGATCGAGGCGGCCCTCCTCGGCGGTGGTCACCAGGTCCGCCTCGGCACCAAGGTGACCTCGGTGCTCGAGACCGTCGGCGCCGACGGCGAGCCGGTCGTCGAGGTCACCGACGGCAGCGGCACCGTTTCGACGTACGACGCGGTCGTCATCGCCGCCCACCCCAGCGCCGCCCTGTCGATGCTGGCCGAGCCGACCGCGCTCCAGCGCGAGCTGCTCAGCGCGATGCCCTACTCCCCCAACACCGCGCTGCTGCACACCGACACCTCGCTGCTGCCGGAGGCCACGGACGCCTGGGCGTCGTGGAACTTCCGCCGTCCCGGCGTGGACGTCCCGCGCCCGATCGACGACGGCGTGATGGTCACCTACGACCTCACCCGCCTCCAGCGGCTCGACACCGACACGCACTACCTGGTCACGCTCGGCGGCGAGGACCTCGTCGACCCGAGCACGGTCATCGACCGGATGCAGTACGAGCACCCGCTCTACAACCCCACCTCGGTGGCCGCGCAGAAGCGTCTCGGCGAGATCGACACCGACCGCGTCGTCTTCGCCGGCGCCTACCACGGCTGGGGCTTCCACGAGGACGGCGCCCGCTCGGGCCGAGCCGCGGTCACCCGCCTGGGCCTCGACTGGCCCCTCTCGGTCGCCCCGGGTCGCGACGCCGCCCCCGCGATCGCTGCCGGCGTCTTCGCCACCACGATCAGCCACACGCGCCGGGCGCCGTTCAAGCGTCGCTTCACGCACCGCTCGCACACCTGGCTCGTCGACCTCGACGACCTCCCCGACCACGGGTTCCTGGGTCGCTTCGAGGCCCGTGACCACCTGGGCGACCCCGACGACTCGATCCGCGCCAACGTGCTGGCCTTCCTGCGCGAGCGCGGCGTCGAGATCGGCACCGGCCGCGTCCTGATGGCGACCAACGCCCGGGCGTTCGGCTACAACTTCAACCCGATCAGCGTGTTCTGGTGCTGGGACGAGGCCGGCGAGCTCGCGGGGGTCGTCGTCGAGGTGCACAACACCTACGGCGACCGCCACGCCTACCTCGTGCACCCCGACGACCAGGGCCGGGCCACGACGCCCAAGGCCATGTACGTCTCGCCGTTCCACGGCACCGACGGCACCTACGACCTCACGGTCCCGGTGCCGGGCGACAAGCTCCACATCGTCGTCGACCTCACCACCGACGACGGCGAGCGCTTCAGCGCCTCGCTCGTCGGCGCCCGCTCCGACCGGTCCGCCGTCCGCGCGGCACCCGCGGCGCTGCGCGGCTCCCTGCTCATCCGCGCCCACGGCATCTGGCTGTGGCTGCGTCGCCTGCCCATCCGTCCCCGGCCCGCGCACGCGCAGGCCGGCGTCGACGCCCCCAGCGCACCAACCAGAGACGAGGAAACCCGATGACCGTCGCCCCCGAGCGCATCAGCGCCAACCACTGGCCCGGCCTCGACACCGTCCCCTCCGGACCCCGGGCCACCGTGTCGGCCGCGGTCGCGCGCCGCCTTTTCAAGGCAGCCCTCAGCCGCCTCGACGTCTCGGTCGTCATCGGCGACGAGACCTGGGGCCGCGGCGGCCCGACCGCCGTGGTGCACCGCCCCGACGACTTCTTCGCCCGGCTCGGCCGGCACCAGCTGATCGGGTTCGGCGAGTCCTACCAGGCCGGCGACTGGGACGCCGAGGACCTCGGTGGCTTCCTCGAGGTCCTCGCTGCCGAGATCCAGGACCTCGTGCCCCAGAGCCTGCAGAAGCTGCGCGCGCTGGTGGTCAAGCGGCCGCCGAAGAACCAGCGGAGCTCGAAGAAGTACTCGCAGGACAACATCGCGCACCACTACGACCTGTCCAACGACCTGTTCGAGACCTTCCTCGACCCGACCCTGACGTACTCCAGCGCCCTCTTCGACGGCGACCCCACGGTGTCCACGAGCCTCGACCTCGAGGCGGCCCAGGGCCGCAAGATCGAGCGGCTGCTCGACGAGGCCGGCGTCGGCCAGGGGTCCCGCGTGCTCGAGATCGGCTCCGGCTGGGGCGAGCTGTGCATCCGCGCGGCGCGTCGCGGCGCCACCATCACCTCGGTGACGCTCTCGACCGAGCAGAAGGCGCTCGGCGACCGCCGCGTCGCCGCCGCCGCGGCCGCCGAGGGCTTCAGCGCCGACCAGGTCTCCATCGAGCTCTGCGACTACCGCGACGTGCAGGGCACCTACGACGCCGTCGTGTCGGTCGAGATGATCGAGGCCGTCGGCTGGCAGTACTGGCGCACCTACTTCGAGACCATCGACCGGGTGCTGGCCCCCGGCGGCAAGGTCGCCATCCAGGCGATCACGATGCCCCACGACCGGATGCTGGCCACGCGCAACACCTACACGTGGATCAACAAGTACATCTTCCCCGGCGGCTTCCTGCCCTCGGTGCAGGTCGTCGACGAGATCACCCGCGAGCACACCTCGCTGCGCATGGCCGAGCCCTTCTCGATGGGTCAGCACTACGCCCGCACCCTCACGCTGTGGGACGACGCCTTCCTGGCCTCCACCGAGCGCGTGCTCGAGCTCGGCTTCGACGAGATCTTCCTGCGGATGTGGCACTTCTACCTCGAGTACTCGCGGGCGGGCTTCGCCTCCGGCTACATCGATGTCAACCAGCTCACGTTCTCCCGCGAAGGCGCCTGACATGACGCAGACCCAGACCCCGCACCTCTCCGCCTTCGCCTCTGGGTCCGGCATCGCGCAGCGGCTCGCCGAGGCGCTCTCGCCCTTCATCGGTGGCGGCGTGCTGCCCGTGCGGCTGCGCGCCTGGGACGGCTCCGAGACCGGCTCGCCCGACGGCCCGCTGGTCGTGCTCCACT
>JBFJKO010000233.1:0-5785 GCA_041634935.1 Nocardioides sp. | reverse complement strand
GCTCGCGAGGATCACGATCACCCCGATCACCACCTGGACCGCGGCGGCGCCCAGGGTGCGGGTCGTCAGCTCGGTCTGGTTGAGCAGCGATACACCGAGCATGGCGAGCACGAACAGGACGAACGGCGGAAGCGTCCGCGGGCCGAGCAGCAGACTCCCGACCACGACCGGGATCAGCAGCGTGCTGAACGGCGTCGCGTCGGGGAACGCGATGACCAGCGCAGCCACGAGCGCGGCGAAGGCGCCCAGCACCGCGACCACCTTCAGCTCGGCGGCGTCGTGACGCACGCGGCCCGGAAGCGCAGGGGTCACGGGGGCTCTGCCTCTCGATCGGTCAGGTGCGGTCACTCAGGGACCGCAGTGGCTCAGCCTACGGCCCGCGAGCGGAACACGGGCTGGCACCGCGAGCACCAGTAGGAATTGCGCCCCCGCAGCTCCTCGATGCTCACCCGACGTCCGCAGACCAGGCACGGCTGCCCGTGCCGTCGGTAGACGTAGACCTCGCCCCCGTGGTCGTCGACGCGTGGCGGACGTCCCATCGCCTCGGGCGTGTGCTCGGGGCGCACCGTGTCGATCCGTCCGGTGCGCACGCCCTCGGTCATCAGCTCGACCAGGTCGTCCCACATCGCCTGCCACTGCCCGGCCCGCAGGGTGTGGCCGGGTCGCAACGGGTGCATCCGGTGCCGGAAGAGCAGCTCGGCCCGGTAGACGTTGCCGACGCCGGCGAGCACCGACTGGTCCATGAGCAGGGCGCCGATCGGGAGGCGGCTGCGTCGTACGCGCTCCCAGGCACGCTGCGGGTCGGCGTCGGCCCGCAGCGGGTCGGGCCCGGCCGCGGCGACGACGGCGTCGCGCTGGGCCGACGTCCACAGGTCGCAGGCCGACGCGCCGCGCAGGTCGGCGTACGCCCTCTCGTGGGCGATCCTCAGCCGGACCGCCCCGACCGGGGCGGGCACACCCGCGTCGGGGTCGAGACCGGCGCGGACGTCGAACTTCCCGATCAGGCCGAGGTGCACGTGCACGAACCGCTCGCCCGGGAACTCGACGAACAGCTGCTTGCCCCATGCCTCGGCCCCGAGGAGCACCTCGCCGTCGAGCAGCGCCGCCGACTCGGCGAAGCGCCCCTGCGGGCTGGACACCGCGACCCGGCGGCCGCCGAACGCCGCGGTGAGGTCACCGGCGAGCCGGTGGAGGGTGTGACCCTCAGGCATCGGGCCCGAGGCCGACGGCGGACTCCGGCAGGGGCGGCAGGTCGCCGGTGGTCTCGTAGTCGCTCAGCATGCCGATGCGACGCACGTGGCGCTCGTCGCCGCTGAAGGGCTCGGCCAGGAAGAGCCCGATGAAGCGGGTCATCTCCTCCAGGGTGTGCATCCGGCCGCCGACGGAGATCATCTGCGCGTCGTTGTGCTCACGGGCCAGGGTGGCGGTGTCGTCCGACCACACCAGCGCGCAGCGGATGCCGGCGACCTTGTTGGCCGCCATCTGCTCGCCGTTGCCCGACCCACCGACGACCACGCCGAGGCTGTCGAGACCGGCAGCCCGGTCGGCGGCGACCCCGGCCGCGGCCCGGATGCAGAAGACCGGGTAGTCGTCGAGGGCGTCGTAGACGAAGGGGCCGTGGTCGACCGGCTCGTAGCCGTGGTCGGTCAGCCACTGGCTGAGGTGGTCCTTGAGCTCGAGGCCGGCATGGTCGCTGCCGAGGTGTACGCGCATGGGCGCATCCTCTCAGCCGTGGGCCCGGAGGAAGGAAACGACCTGCCCCATCAGCGGCTCCGCCGCGGGGAACACGTCGGCGTGACGCCAGAAGCCGTGCAGCTGGCCGAGGAACCGCGAGGCGACCACCTCGACGCCGGCCTGCGCGATCAGCCGTGCCAAGTGCTCCCCCTCGTCGCACAACGGGTCGTGCTCGGCGGTCGTGACGAGGGTCGGGGGCAACGTGCCCAGCCGCTCGGAGCGCAGCGGTGCGACGTCGGGGTGGTCGTGGAGGGCCGTGTCTCCCCCGGTGTACTGCGTCCAGTACCAGGCGACCTCCTGCGGGTCGAAGCCCTCCTGCTCGCTCGCGTGGGAGGCGAAGCCCGCGGTCGGGTCGAGGAAGGGGTAGATCAGCGCGAGCGCGTCGAAGAGCCCCGGGTGGCGCAGCGCGGCGACGAGCGCGAGGTTGGCCCCGGCGCTGTCGCCGTGGCCGAGCAGCGGCCCCTCGAGCCCGTGCACGGCGCCCTCCCCCTCGATCCAGGACAGCACCGTGTCGACGTCGTCCGGGGCGGCCGGGAAGGGGTGCTCGGGCGCCAGGCGGTAGTCGACGCTGATGACCGCGCGTCCGACCCGGTTCGCGAGCCGACGCGCGCTCGCGTCGTGGACCTCGACGTCGTTGAAGACGAAGCCGCCACCGTGCAGGTGCACGACGGTGCCGCGGACGGCGTCGGCCGGCACGTAGATCCGGCACGGGACGCCGTCGGCGTCGACGTCCTCGACCGACGCGACGTCCTCGCGCGGCTGTGCGGCAGCGAGGTCGCGCGCCTCGCGGCGTGCACGGGCGATGTCGTAGCCGGGGGTGTGGACCGGCTGGTCGCCGGCGGCGTGGTCCAGGGCGGCTCGCGCCTCGGGGAAGAGCATGGCCCGAGGTTAGTCCGGCTCAGGAGTTGAAGGCGCCCTGCGTGGCCGCGAGGCCACGGGTGATCAGGCTCTCGACCGCGTCCGCGGCCGTGTCGACCTGGAACGGGAGCTCCTTGCGCTCGACCTTGGAGTAGTCGGACAGCACGAAGTCGGCCACCTCCTGGCGCCCCGGCGGGCGGCCGATGCCGGCGCGCACGCGGTGGAAGTCACCGGTGCCGAAGGACGAGCGCAGCGACTTGAGCCCGTTGTGGCCGTTGTCGCCGCCACCGAGCTTGACCCGCAGAGTGCCGAAGGCGATGTCGAGCTCGTCGTGGACGGCGATGATGCGCTCGGGCGGCACCTTGTAGAAGGTCGCCAGCGCCTTGGTCGCTCCCCCGACGTCGTTCATGAAGGAACGCGGGCGCGCGAGGACGATGCGCGGCGCGTCGGCCACGCCGGGTGCGCCCAGCCGGCCCTCGACGACCTCGGCCCGACCGGTCTTGTGGGCGCGCCACGGCGAGCCCAGCCGTCGGGCGAGCTCGTCGGTGACGAGGTAGCCGACGTTGTGCCGGTGACCGGCGTACGTCGGTCCGGGGTTGCCCAGACCGACGACCAACCAGACCTCAGCGCTCATGTCCGACTCCTCGCGCCCACGCGCCTCACGACCGACCGGCCCGGTCATCGACCGGGCCGGGGAGACGAGTCGCCCCAGGAACCACCTGAGGCGCGCCGTCCACATCTTCTGGATCAGTCCCGAGAGGGCCGGATCACTCCGAGGCGGAGTCGCCGCTCGACTCGCCCTCGCCGCTCTCGTCGTCGGACTCGTCGCGCTCGATGCCGGCCTCGGCCTCGGCCGACTCCAGGTCGGCCTCGAGGGCCTCCGCGCTCTGCTGCTCGGTCACGTTGACGATCAGCGTCTCGGGGTCGAGCAGCAGCTCGGAGCCCGAGGGCAGCTCGAGGTCGGAGGCCAGGATCTGCGTGCCGGCCTCCAGGCCCTCGATGGAGACCTCGACGTACTCGGGGATGTGGGTCGCCTCGGCCTCGAGGGTGATCGTGGCGGTGCCGGTGACGACCAGGGTGCCGCGGGCGGCCTCGCCGTTCAGGTGCACGGGGACCTCGACGGTGACCTTCTCGCCCTTGGTGACGGCGACGAAGTCGATGTGCTCGAGGGTGCGGCGGATCGGGTCGACCTGGACCTGCTTGGTCAGCGCGAGCTGCGTCGAGCCGTCGATCTCGAGCTCGAGGAGCGCGTTGGCGCCACCGTGCTTGAGCGCCATCCAGGTGTCGTGGCCGGGGAGCGTGATGTGCATCGGCTCGTTGCCGTGGCCGTAGACGACCCCGGGAACCTTGTCGGCACGACGGATGCGGCGGGCGGCGCCCTTGCCGAACTCGGTGCGGGTCTCTGCCTGGATCTTCTCTGCAGCCATGGTGTGTCTCCTCTGGGTGGGTTCCCCGGCCCCGCAGCGGGGCGACCGGGTCGTGCTGGCGTCGGGGCCCCGGCGGAAACACAGAACGCCGCGCGACAGCGCGGCGTCCAGACAGCTGGTCATCCGGCCCTGTCGATCACGGAGCATGAGCTCCCTCGCCGAGGCAACCTGGAGAGACTAGACGCGCGACCCGGCCCGAGGCGAATCGTGAGCACGCTCCTCGTAGGGTCGTCAGCGTGTCCCTCACCCTCGCCGAGGCGCGGCTGCGCGCCAGCACCCTGTCCGACGTCACCTACGGGCTCGCGCTCGACCTGACCTCCCCCGAGGCGCGCACCTTCGGCACCCGCACGACGATCCGGTTCACCAGCACCACGGCGACCACGTTCCTCGAGCTGACCGACGCCACCGAGGTGTCCGTGACTGTCGACGGCGCCCCGGTCGAGGTCGACTACGACGGGCGACGCCTCCAGCTGTCCGGCCTCGGCGGCACCCCCCAGGCGCCGACCCGGCACGAGGTCGTCGTCGAGGCGCAGGTGCCCCACGTCAGCGACGGCGACGGGATGCACCGCTTCACCGACCCGGCCGACCAGGCGACGTACACCTGCGCCTACATCGGCATGGACGTCGCACAGCGGGTCTTCCCGTGCTTCGACCAGAACGACCTCAAGGCGACGTTCGCGCTGTCGGTGCAGGCACCGCCCGGGTGGACCGTCCTCGCCAACGGTCGCTCGCTCGACGAGACCGGTGCGGCGGCCGGCTCCTGGACCTTCAGCGAGACGCTGCCGATCCCGACCGCCATGTTCGTCGTCTGCGCCGGCCCCTTCCACTCCCGCACCTGGGAGCACGCCGGGCTGCCGTTCGGCTGGCACGCCCGCGCCTCCCTGGCCGACGAGCTCGACCGTGACTTCGCCGAGCTGAAGGCCACCACGGAGGCCTGCTTCGACCACTACGCCACCCTCTTCACCGAGCCGATGCCGTTCGGCTCCTACGACCAGGCGTTCGTGCCGGGTCAGAACTGGGGCGCCCTGGAGACCCCGGGCTGCGTGACCTACCGCGACGAGTACCTCCCCCGCGGTCGCCTCACCGACCGGCTGCGGGCCGCGCGGGCCACCACCATCGCCCACGAGATGGCCCACATGTGGTTCGGCGACCTGGTCACCATGACCTGGTGGGAGGACACCTGGCTGCAGGAGTCGTTCGCCGACTACATGGGGTTCCGGGTGGCGGAGGACGCGGCCGGCTACCCCGGCCTGCTCGCGACGTTCGAGACCAGCCGCAAGGCCACGGCGTACGTCTCCGACGCCCGCCGCTCGACCCACCCGGTGGCCCCCGCGGCCGAGGACGTCCCCGACGTCGACGCGGCCTCGACCAACTTCGACATGATCAGCTACGCCAAGGGCAACTCGTGCCTGCGTCAGCTCGTCACCTGGCTCGGTGACGAGGAGTTCCTGGCCGGGGTCAACCGCTACCTGGAGACGCACCGTCTGGGCAACGCGACCCTGCAGGACTTCGTGGCGGCACTCGACGCGGTCTCGGAGCGCGACGTCGTCCGGTGGTCCGAGCTGTGGCTGCGCACCACCGGCTACGACACGATCCGTGTCGAGCGCGCCGACGACGACACGCCGGTGCTCGTGCGCGACGGCTCGCGCCCGCACCGCCTGTCCGTGGCGTCGTACGACGTCGTCGACGGCGCGCCGCGCGAGACCGAGCGGCGCCTGGTCGACCTCGACGACGAGCCGGTCCGCCTCGAGGGCTGGGCCGGGCGC
>JBFJKO010000232.1:0-5795 GCA_041634935.1 Nocardioides sp. | reverse complement strand
CGGGTTCGGGGTTCAAGTCCCTGATGCCGTACCACGTTCCACCAGTTCAGGCCCAGCCGGAGAGATCCGGCTGGGCCTGAGTTGTTCATAAGATTGCAGACTCCTGACGCCTGGGCCCAGACCTCTGCACGGGTGCCCGTGGAACAGACCCACCTCACCCAGGCGCTGGCGCCCGACGCCTCGCGCCGTCCCCTGGTCCTCGGTGGAGCTGCGGACCGGTCGGTGCGCGTCCGGCATCAGGGGCCCGAGTTCCGTGACGCTCGCTGTATCGACACACGCGGTTCGAGGTCTACGGTGTCGCCATGGTCGTAGCCCGGGCCCGTGCCACCACCGAGCGAGTCGCCAGGCGACTCGGCCCAGACTTCACCACTCCGGCCGTCGCTCCAGAGACGAGAGCGGCAACGCACCGGATCGTCCTGATCGGCGTCCTACTCACCGCGACAGCCGTCCTCCTCCAGGTCGCCGTGCACCTGATCAACCTGCTCGCCTTCGACTTCCGCTTCGACCTGCTCAACGCCGACAGGGAGAACACGGTCTTCTCATGGGCATCCTCAGCGTTCACGTTCGCGGCGGCCGGGTTCTCCGCGCTGCTCGCCGGCTTCCGCCCTCGTCACGCGTGGCTACTCCTGCTCCTCGCAGCAGCGCTGGCCTTCCTGTCCCTCGACGACGCAATCCAGATCCACGAGCGGGTCTCGGAGCTCAGGACGGAGCTGGGGCCGATTCAACACTTCTCACGTACGTTCTGGCCCTTGGCGTACCTCCCTCTGCTCGGGTCGGTCTTCGTCACGCTCGCCGTGCTCGCGCGCGGCATGAGGCGGGAGGCCGGCCGCCTTGTCCTCGCCGGCCTTGCACTCCTGGCGATCGCCATCGTCCTGGAAATGGCGTCTCCCGTCCTCTTCGAACTCGGCTTCGACCACGGAGACCTGGGATACGAGCTCGAGGCGGCGATCGAGGAGGGACTGGAGCTAGGCGGCTGGATGCTGATCACGCTGGGGCTAGCAGTCACGAGCTGCACCCTCGGTCCGGAACCGCGGGCACCCGCCATCGAACAGCCTCGGCCGTCTCTCGACTAGCGGGGAAGCGAGCACGGCAGCCTCAGATCGGACGAGGACCGGCCGCACGGTATTGCTGGAAGGATGTGCGGCGTGCCGAAGCCACACCAGCACGACCTCGACCTCAACCCGCCCTCGAAGGCTGGCATGAGATCTCGTCTGTGGATCTGCTCGACCGCTCTGGCCCTCCCCCTGCCCGCCTGTGCCACTGCCGAGGAGGTGCCCCCGCCCGCTGCTACGCCGAGCGCACCGGTCGCGACTCGGAGCCCAGCCGGGGACCCGGGCCCCGCGGTCGAGACACCTGCGCCCGAGCCGACCCTGACCTTCAAGAACAGCCGGGACCTCGCCATCCTCCTGGAGGGGCCGGCGACCGGGCGGTCGGTCGGTCGCTTCGCCTCGCGCAACGAGGGCGTCGCAGTCGAGTTCGACGCACACGTCGTGGCCGTCACCGGGAGCACCGTCCGGCTCGAGTACGGCGACCACGACGCCGCTCGGCGCACCGGACCCGTCTTCGAGCTCCGGGACGTGGCCCCGGCCGTCCTCGGGATCGAGGGCGAACTCGCCGAGGACGACGACGTCCGCCTCGTCGCGCGGGTCACGTCGTACGAGTCCGAGAGCCGGCTGCTCCTCCTCGACCCGGTGTCGCTCACCCGTCGGAGCTGACCGGTCGCGGCGCTGGACACCTGTTCAGTCACTTGTCTACCCTGCGAGCGTGCCCAGTCGCTACGCCCCCCTGACCCGCGAGCAGCTTGCGATCCTCGTGCCCGAGCTGCTGCTCACCGGCCACCTCATCGACCGCTCGGGCATGGCGTGGTGCATCGCCGAGCTCGGCCGCGAGGCGATGACCCAGATCGCGATCGAGGAGTGGGCCGGCGCCAGCCCGATCTACACCCGGCGGATGCAGCGCGCCCTGGGATTCGAGGGTGATGACGTCCCGACGATATTCAAGGGGCTCCAGCTCGACATCGGGGCACCGCCGCAGTTCATGGACTTCCGCTTCACCCTGCACGACCGCTGGTCGGGCGAGTTCCACCTCGCGCACTGCGGCGCCCTGCTGGACGTCGAGCCGATGGGCCCCGACTACGTGCAGGCCATGTGCCACGACATCGAGGACCCCACCTTCGACGCCACCGCGGTGGCCACCAACCCGCGGGCGCAGATGCGTCCGTTGCACCGTCCGCCCCGGACGCCGTCCGACCGGGCGCCGCACTGCGCCTGGACGGTGACGATCGACGCGAGCCACCCCGAGGTCCACCCGATCCCGGCCCTCGCGGTCAACGAGCGCACCCACGCCGCGGGGATCGAGCTCGACCCGATCGACCCCGCCGACGAGGGCCGGCACGACTACACCGGGCCCCTGCTCTCCGACGTCGACTTCACCGCCTTCTCCCACTCCGCCCTGGTCCGGCTGGCCGACGAGGTCTGCCTCCAGATGCACCTGCTCAACCTCGCCTTCCTGCTCGCGATCCGCGCGCGGGCGTCGTCCGACGAGCAGGTCGAGCGCATCGCCACCAAGCAGCTCACTGGGATCGCCGGCATCACCGCCGAGCGGCTGCACCGCGCCCTCGCGCTCCCCCGCACCCCGCAGGCCGCCGTCCAGGTGCTCTCGCTCCACCCGCTCCTCAACCCGGCCGCGTACGTCGAGGCCGACGTCGTCCCGGAGGCAGCAACCGTCCGCGTGCGAGCGAGCGCTGCCCACGAGGACGGCGCCTGGATCAGTCTGTGCGGGCCGGAGCGACCGGGGCCGCTGCAGGCGATCGTCCGCGCGGTCGATCCGCACCTCGACGTGGAGCTCACCGGCACCGACGCCGAGACCGACTGGGGCCTCGGCGTCGTCGAGCGCGCCGTTGCGGCGCCGGAGTGCGACGAGGTCGCGGTGACGCGCTTCAGCGGTGGGGCGACGTTCGCCTTCCAGCCACGGACGTCGCTCCCACTCACCGTGGTCTGAAACGCCGTCCGAGCCCGCGCCTTCGTGCCATGCTGGCGCGAGGGGCGTTGGCCGACGACACGAGCACGGAGCGTGAAGCAATGAGATCGCCGCAGACCGTGCTGGTCATCGACGATGACCGCGACATCGCCACGGTGTGCCGACTCTTCCTCGAGCGCGCCGGTTTCGAGGTGCACGAGGCGGCGACGGGTCGGCTCGGCATCGACCGAGCGCGCGAGCTCGCGCCCGACGCCATCGTGCTGGACTACATGCTCCCCGACATCGACGGCGTCGCCGTCCTCGGCGAGCTGACCTCCGAGCCGAGCACGGCGGGCATCCCGGTCGTCATGCTCACCGCCCGCACCCACCGCAAGGACGAGGAAGCCGCCTGGGCCGCCGGGGTCACGGACTTCCTCACCAAGCCCTTCGAGTCCGCCGACCTCGTCCGTCGGGTCGAGGCCGCCATGGCGAGCGACGAGGCGGTCGAGAAGGCCCATCGTCGCGACGAGGCGATGGAGCGCCTGACCGCGACCGACCAGGAGGCCATGCGCCGGCTCGCCGCCGTCGTGGAGGGCGCGAGCGACGCCATCCTCGTGTTGTCGACCGACGGGACGATCCGCGCCTGGAACGCCGCCGCCGAGCGGCTCTACGGCTGGAGCCGCGACGAGGTGGTCGGTCGGTCGGTCGAGGCGCTGTGTCCCGAGGGGTTCACCGCCGACGTCGAGAAGGCTCTGCTGGCCGTCGCGGGCGGCGAGCGGATCGAGAGCTTCGAGACCTCGCGGAAGCGCAAGGACGGCAGCCAGTTCACCGTCTCCCTGTCGCTCTCCCCCGTCCACGACGCCCACGGCCAGGTCGTCAACGTCTCGGCGATCGAGCGCGACGTCACCGACCGCGCCCGCACCGAGGCACGCTTCCGCGACCTCGTCGAGGCGGCGCCGGACGCGATCGTGATCGTCGACGACAGCGGGGTCATCACGCTCGTCAACGCGCAGACCGAGATGCTCTTCGGCTACGACCGCGAGCGCCTCGTCGGGCAGCCGATCGAGATCCTGGTCCCGCGCCGCTTCCGTGACCGCCACCCGGCCCACCGTCGCGGCTACGCCCACAGCCCGCGGACCCGTCCGATGGGCGCCACCCTCGAGCTGGCCGCCCTGCACGCCGACGGCCGCGAGTTCCCGGTGGAGATCTCCCTCTCGCCGCTCGCCGCCGACAGCGACGTCACCGACGCCGCCACGATCCGCGACGTCACCCAGCGCAAGGCGGCCGAGTCGAAGTTCCGCGGGCTCCTCGAGGCTGCCCCCGACGCCATCGTCGGGGTCGACTCCTCGGGGCGCATCGTCCTGGTCAACGCCCAGACCGAGGCGCTCTTCGGCTACGCACGGGAAGAGCTGATCGGCCAGCTCGTCGAGGTGCTCGTGCCCGAGTCGATGCGCGCGACCCACCCCGCGCGCCGCGAGGGCTACTTCGCCGAGCCCCGCACCCGCGAGATGGGCGAGGGGCTCGACCTCGTCGCCCGTCGCAAGGACGGCAGCGAGTTCCCCGTGGAGATCTCGCTGTCCTCGATCGAGACCGAGGACGGGATCCTCGTCTCGGCCGCCATCCGCGACGTCACCGAGCGCAAACGGGCCGCCGCCCGCTTCCAGGGACTCGTCGAGGCCGCTCCGGACGCGATGGTCATCCTCGACGAGGACGGCCGGATCTCGTTGGTCAACGCCCAGACGGTCAAGCTCTTCGGCTACGAGCGCGAGGACCTCATCGGCCAGCAGGTGGAGGTGCTGGTGCCCCACCGGTTCCGTGGCCGGCACCCCAACCACCGCCGCGAGTACAGCGCCAACCCCCGGGTGCGCGGCATGGGCACCGAGCTCGACCTGTTCGGCCTGCGCCGCGACGGCACCGAGTTCCCCGTCGAGATCTCCCTCTCGCCCCTGGAGACCGAGTCGGGGGTGAGCATCTCGGCCGCCATCCGCGACGTCACCGATCGCAAGCGCACCGAGGAGGCCCAGTCGGCCGCGTTCGAGGCCGAGCGCGAGGCCAGCGCACGCCTGCGCGAGGTCGACCGGCTGCGCACCGACTTCATCTCCACCGTCTCCCACGAGCTGCGCACGCCGCTCACCGCCATCAAAGGGTTCGCCGAGTTCCTCTCGGGGGCCTGGGACGAGACCCCCGAGGCCAGCAAGGTCGACCTCGTCAAGCGGATCCTCCTGGCAGGCGTGCGTCTCGACAGCCTGATCCAGGACCTCCTCGACTTCTCGCGCCTCGAGCGCGGACAGCTCGCCATGCGGCCCGAGCAGCTCGACCTCGGCGACCTGCTCGACGAGATGATCGGGCGCGCCGAGCCGATCCTCGAGGCCCACCGGGTCCGGCGCGACCTCGCGCCCGGTCTCACCCTCTACGCCGACCGGACGGCGATGGTCCGGGTGCTCGACAACCTGGTGAGCAACGCGGTGAAGTTCTCGCCGTCCGGGTCGGAGATCGCCATCTCGGCGTCCGAGCACGACGGCGACCTGGTGATCGAGGTGGCCGACCAGGGCATCGGGATCACCGAGGACGAGCAGGACAAGGTCTTCGACCGCTTCTACCGGGTCGCGGAGTCCTCCGGACGCCCGGGCACCGGCATCGGGCTCGCCATCGTCAAGGAGTTCGTCCAGGCCCAGGGCGGGTCGATCTCGGTGCGCTCCGTGCCCGGGCAGGGCAGCACCTTCGTCGTCCACGCGCCGACGAGTCCCTGACGTCCGCCGCGCCGGCCTACCGGCCTGACTAGGGGGTGCTGCGCACCAGGTCGATGATCCGGCGAGCCAGCTCGGGCCCGCAGTCCT
>JBFJKO010000231.1:0-5830 GCA_041634935.1 Nocardioides sp. | reverse complement strand
TCGACCCCGCCGGCACCGTGCTCGCCGTCGGTGGTGACCTCGTGGTCGCCACCCAGGACGGCCACGTGGTCGGCGTCGGCGGTCTGCGTCCCGTCCGAGGACGGCCCCACCTGGGTCGTCTCGTACGCCTGCGCGTGCACCCCGCCGTACGACGGGTGGGCGCCGGGCGCCGACTGATGGCCGGCCTCGAGACGGCCGCGCGGCGTCGCGGACTGACCGACCTGATGCTCGACGTGGGGGACCACCAGCCCGAGGCGCTCGGCTTCTACCGCGCGCTCGGGTGGTCGGAGACCTGGCGTGAGAGCGGTCCGGAGTGGCACTGGCAGACGGTGTGGTTCCACCGCTCGCTCGAACGCGACCACCTCGTGGTCGAGGTGCGTCCCTGTCGAGGGGTCGAGGACGCCGAGGCCGCGGAGCGCTCGATGCCGAGCGGGCCGAACCGCGTGCACCACGCACGCTGGGAGCAGCAGCGCGACGGGGCGGCGACCTACCTCCTCGCCTGGGACGGCGACGAGGTCGTCGGCCACGTGCTGCTGCTGACCCGCACCCGTCACGACGGGGCCGTCGACGCCCTCGGACCGCACCCCGAGGTCACCGCGCTGGGGGTCGCCGACCGGGCGCGGCACCGTGGCGTCGGCACCGCCCTGCTGGGCGCCTCGGCCGGGGTCGCGCAGCAGCAGGGTGCGCGACTGCTCGGGCTCGCCCTGCCGCCGGCCGACGAGGCGATCGCGACGCTGTGTCGCCGCCTCGGCTGGGTGCGCCATGCGTCGGTGGCTGCCGTGGTGGAGTCGACCTGGCTCGACGAGCGCGGGGGGCAGCACGAGGAGCGCGACGAGTGCCGTTACTGGACCCTCGACCTGCCGCGAGGTCCTGGGCCGGGGGAGCAGTAGGTTCGCCGGGTGACCCTCGTCCTGGTGCCGGCCGTCCGCTGGGAGCGCTGGTGCGCCAACTTCGAGCGCTCGCACGGCGCGACGCGACACGCGGTCGAGGCCGGGGCACTGGTGGGACGGGCGGAGGACGGATCCCACTTCTCGGCCCGGCTGCCCTTCGACGTGTCGTACGACGGCGTCCCGGAGCCGGCGGGGCTCCTCGACGCCGCCGCGGTGCCCGACGACTGGGGCGTGCTGCTCGTCCGCAAGGGCGGCTTCGCGATGGCGCGGCTCGCCGGAATGGCCACCGGGGAGTCCAAGACCGGGCAGCGCCACGTGCAGGGGCGCACCAAGGCCGGCGGGCAGTCGCAGCAGCGGTTCGCCCGGCGCCGTGACAACCAGGCCCGGCAGGCCTACGAGGCCGCGGCCGAGCACGCCGTACGGGTCCTCGGCGGGTGCCGCGGTCCGGTCGTCACCGGCGGGGACCGTTCGGCCGTCGAGGAGGTGCTCACCGACCCTCGCCTCGGCGGGCTGCGCATCACCGGACCGTGGCTGGCGGTGCCGGACCCGCGCCGTTCCGTGCTCGAGCAGGCGGTCGCCGACGCGTGTGCCCTGCAGGTGGAGGTGGTCAACGCGTGACCCGGATGCTGCTGCTGGCCGACACCCACCTGCCGAAGCGGGCCCGCGACCTGCCCGCAGAGGTCTGGGAGCAGGTCGACGCGGCCGACGTCGTGGTGCACGCCGGTGACTGGGTCGACGTCGCCACACTCGACCGGCTCGAGGAGCGGTCGCGCAGGCTGCTGGCGTGCTGGGGCAACAACGACGGCCCCGAGCTGCGTGCCCGGTTGCCCGAGGTCGCCCGGGCCACCGTCGGCGGCGTCCGGTTCGCCGTCGTGCACGAGACCGGCCCGAAGCAGGGGCGCGAGGCCCGGTGCGAGGCGGCCTACCCCGAGGTCGACGTGCTGGTCTTCGGCCACAGCCACATCCCGTGGGACACCACCGCTGCGGGCGGACTGAGGCTGCTCAATCCGGGCTCACCCACCGACCGACGACGCCAGCCGCACTGCACCTACCTCACGCTCACGGCCCAGGACGGCGCGCTGAGCGACGTCGAGCTGCACCGTCTGCCGCCCCGCGTGACGTAGCGTCAGCCCCATGTGGGAGCCCGAGCCGGGGTGGGTCGCGCTGCCCGGTGGCGCAGGTCCGTCGACGGTGGGCGTCTGGCGCACCGCGGTCGGCGACAGCCCCGTGGTGATCAAGCGGCTCTGCGCGCCGTCACGCCACGACCCCGACCAGCTCAGCGACCCGCGTCACTTCGCCTACTGGCGCCGCGAGGCCGACGTCCTCGCGACGGGGATCACGGCGTCGACCGCTGGGTTGTGCGCGCTGCCTGCGCGGGTCGACGAGGACTCCGAGGGCATCACGATCACGCGGGAGTGGGTCGAGGATGCCGCCGTCACCGGGTTGTTCGTGGCGATGTCGCTGGGGCGCTTCGCGGGCGCGACCATGGCCCGCCCGACCTTCCTGGCGCACGGGCTGCTGCGGTCGCGACTCGCCGCCACCGACCACCGGGCCGGGGGATGGCCGACCCTGGCTCGCACGACCGTCGCCGACATCGCCGACGCCCTGTGGAAGCGGCGCGCGACCTTCCTCGACGCCCTCGACGCCCTGCCCCAGGTGCCGCAGCACGGCGACCCGACGCTCGCGAACGTGCCCGGTCGCCGGGGCGAGGACGCCCTCGCGATCGACTGGGCCACGCTGGGCGTCGGGCCGGTCGGGGGCGACCTCGGGTTCTTCTCGCTCGGTGCCCGCGAGGAGTTCGAGCCGCTGCTCGACGCCTACCTGATGGGGCTGCCGGACGGCGTCGCGTCGCGCGACGACGTCCTGCTCGGCGCCCAGGTCACGGGCGTCTACACCGCACTCGGGCGGGCCGAGTGGGCGCTGGCCCGTGTTGCGTCCGGCGAGGGCGCGCTGGCGTCGAAGTACCGACACCCGGCCGTCGCCCCGCACCTGCGCACGCTGCAGCGGCAGTTCGCCCAGATCGAGGCGTTGCTCGGGTGGTAAGTGAGCAGCCGATCAGGAGGTACGACTGATCGGCGTCGCGAGCGCAGGTAGAGCGAGCCCGCGACCGAGGCACGAGGTCGCGCACGGCGAGACGAAACCCGGTGAGCCGACAAGCAGCCGTGACCACCCAGGCCGAGCTAGACCCGATCGACCTCGAACGTGTTGCACGCCTCCATGCCGCCCTCGTCGTAGCCGATCATGAACCACTTGCGACGCTGGTCCGAGGAGCCGTGCGTCCAGACCTCCTCGTTGACCCGACCGCCGCTCTGCTGCTGGATGTAGTCGTCGCCGACGGTCTTGGCGGCCTCGAGCGCGGTGTCGATGTCATCCTGGCTGAGGTCGAGGAGCAGCACGTTGCCGTTGGCGTCCTCGGTCTCGGTCGCGTGCCGGGTCCAGACCCCGGCGAAGCAGTCGGCCTGGAGCTCGAGGCGGACCCCGCTGCTCTGCGGTCCGGTCTCGCCGGTGACCTGGCCGAGCGTGCCGATCACGTGGGAGATGTGGTGGCCGTACTCGTGGGCGAGCACGTAGGGCTCCACGAACGCGCCGCGCGGGCCGTCCAGGGCCCCGGCCAGGACGTCGTCGAAGAACGCGTCGTCGAGGTAGATCGACTCGTCGGCCGAGCAGTAGAACGGGCCGACGTCCGACGTCGCGCCCCCGCAGGCGGTGTCGATGCCCCCGGAGAAGGTCACCAGGCGCTGCACCGGTCGGAACTCCGAGCCCAGCTCGTCGTCCCAGAAGTCGGTCAGGGAGTTCTCGACCGCGACGCGGGCGCAGTCGACGCTCTCGTTGGCGTCGGCCCCGGTGCGGCACCCCGCGTAGCGACCGGTGTCGCTGAAGGCGCTGGTGTCGTAGCCCCCGCCGCTGCCGCCCAGCTCGGGCAGCGTCGAGCCGCCGCCCTGCGTGGCGATGACGAAGGCGACCACGGCGATGATGATGCCGATCACACTCCCGCCGCCGGCCGCACCGCCCGGGAGCGGGAAACCCTTCGACGACGAGCCTGATCGAGCGCCGGAACGGCCGCGCGAGCGGCCGCGGCCCGCGTCGGACACCCGTCCGGTGTCGAGCCGGGAATTCGGGTTGAATCGCATGGCTGACAGACTAGGGCTCACCGAGGTGTCCCGTTCGCCCTCGGTCACGCAGCGGAGTCCTCGAGGACGTCGGAGCTGCGTCACCCCCGCCGGGCCCACGCCGTCCGGACCGTCCCGACAGAGAGATCTCCGCACGCCATGATCACCGCTCATCAGCTCGAGGTACGCGCCGGCGCCCGCCTGCTGATGGAGGACGTCTCCTTCCGGGTGGGCGCCGGTGACAAGGTCGGACTCGTCGGACGCAACGGCGCCGGCAAGACCACGCTGACCAAGATCCTGGCCGGCGAGGCGCTCCCCGCCAGCGGCTCGGTCACCAACAACGGTGCCGTCGGCTACCTGCCGCAGGACCCGCGCACGGGCGACCCCGAGGTGCTCGCGCGCGACCGGATCCTCGGAGCCCGCGGTCTGGACGACGTCGTCAAGCGGCTGCGACAGGCCGAGCACGACATGGGCAGCGACGACCCGAAGGTCCGCGAGAAGGCGATGAAGCGCTACACGCGCGCCGAGGACGACATGCAGGCCGGCGGGGGGTACGCCGCCGAGTCGGAGGCCGCGACGATCGCGGCCAGCCTCGGCATCGAGGCCCGCATCCTCGACCAGCAGCTCAAGACCCTCTCCGGCGGTCAGCGTCGTCGCGTCGAGCTGGCCCGCATCCTCTTCTCCGACGCCGAGGTGCTGATCCTCGACGAGCCGACCAACCACCTCGACGTCGACTCGATCGTGTGGCTGCGTGGCTTCCTGAAGTCGCACAAGGGCGGCTTCATCATCATCAGCCACGACAACGACCTGCTCGAGGAGACCGTCAACAAGGTCATGCACCTCGACGCCAACCGCATGGCGATGGACGTCTACAACATGGGGTGGCGCAACTACCTCACCCAGCGTGAGACCGACGAGAAGCGCCGCAAGCGCGAGCGCGCCAACACCGAGACCAAGGCCAAGACGCTCACCGACCAGGCCAACCGCATGCGCGCCAAGGCCTCGAAGGCCCAGGCGGCGCAGTCGATGCTCAAGCGCGCCGAGAAGATGATGGCGGGCCTCGAGGGCGAGCGTCAGGCCGACAAGGTGGCGCGCATCAAGTTCCCGGCCCCGGCGCCGTGCGGCAAGACGCCCCTCATGGCCTCCGAGCTGTCGAAGTCGTACGGCTCGCTCGAGGTCTTCACCGACGTCGACCTGGCGATCGACAAGGGCTCGCGGGTCGTCATCCTCGGCTTCAACGGGGCGGGCAAGACCACGATGCTGCGGATCCTCGCCGGCGTCGACCAGCCCGACACCGGGCGGATCGTGCCCGGCCACGGGCTCAAGGTCGGCTACTACGCCCAGGAGCACGAGACGCTCGACACCAGCCGCACCGTCCTGCAGAACATGCAGAGCGCGGCCCCGCAGCTCACCGACACCGAGGCGCGCTCGGTGCTGGGGTCGTTCCTCTTCTCCGGCGACGACGCCAACAAGTCGGCCGCCGTGCTCTCGGGCGGAGAGAAGACCCGGCTCGCCCTGGCGTCGCTCGTCGTCTCCAGCGCCAACGTGCTCCTGCTCGATGAGCCCACCAACAACCTCGACCCCGCGTCCCGCGAGGAGGTCCTGGAGGCGATCCGCAGCTACGAGGGCGCGATCATCCTGGTCACCCACGACGAGGGCGCCGTCCGCGCGCTCGAGCCCGACCGGGTGCTGCTGCTGCCCGACGGTGACGAGGACCTCTGGAACGACGAGTACGCCGACCTGGTCTCGCTGGCCTGACAGCACGCCGCCGTTCCTGGGCTGCCCCTGGCGTGCGGGAGTGCTGTCGTTTGGGACCAAACGACAACGTTT
>JBFJKO010000230.1:0-5847 GCA_041634935.1 Nocardioides sp. | reverse complement strand
CGACTGCCGCCGGGCGCTGTCGGTCGTGGCCCGCGGCTGGTCGATGCACGGCGAGCCGGTGGTGATCGAGGGCAGCCAGCTGCTGGCGCGCGCCATCCAGCACGAGACCGACCACCTCGACGGGGTGCTCTTCATCGACCGCCTCGACGCCGCGGCCCGCAAGATGGCGATGCGCGAGATCCGCGAGTCGCAGTGGTTCGGCATGGAGCCGCCCACGGTCAAGATCAGCCCGCACGCCACGCGCGGACTGGGAATCTGAGGTCACGGTGCGAGTCGTCTTCGCAGGAACTCCCGAGGTCGCGGTGCCGTCCCTCGACGCCATCGCCGAGTCCGACCACGAGCTGGTCGGGGTCGTCACGCGTCCCGACGCGCCGTCCGGTCGCGGACGCAAGCTCGTCGCCAGCCCGGTCGCCCAGCGCGCCGAGGAGCTCGGCGTGCCCGTGCTCAAGCCCGAGCACCCCCGCGACCCGGAGTTCCAGGAGGCCTTGCGGGCCCTCGAGCCCGACTGCTGCCCGGTGGTCGCCTACGGCGCCCTGCTGCCGCAGTCGGCGCTCGACATCCCGCCCCACGGCTGGGTCAACCTGCACTTCTCCTGCCTGCCCGCCTGGCGCGGCGCCGCGCCGGTGCAGCACGCGGTCTGGGCCGGCGACGAGGTCACGGGTGCCACCACCTTCCGCATCGTCAAGGCTATGGACGCCGGCCCGACGTTCGGCGTGATGACCGAGCGCATCCGTCCCACCGACACCTCGGGTGACCTGCTGACCCGCCTGGCCGAGGGTGGCGCCGGGCTGCTCGTCGCGACCCTCGACGGCATCGAGGCCGGTGAGCTCGCCGCCCTCGAGCAGCCCACCGACGGGATCAGCATGGCGCCGAAGATCCTCGTCGAGCACGCCGAGATCGACTGGAGCGACCCCGACACCGCCATCGACCGGCAGGTGCGTGCCTGCACCCCGGCGCCGGGCGCCTGGTCGACCTTCGAGGGCGAGCGCATCAAGATCGGCCCGGTGCAGCTCACCGACCCCGCCGAGGGGCTGCGCCTGCCCCCGGGCGAGCTCGCGGTCGGCAAGAAGCAGGTCCTGGTCGGCACCGGCACGTACGCCGCGATCCTCGGCGAGGTCAAGCCGTTCGGCAAGAAGCAGATGAACGCCGCCGACTGGGCCCGCGGGGCCCGTCTGGAGTCGGGCGTCGTGCTCGGCGCCGATGGCTGAGCGCCGGGGCCGGCGCACCGACGTCGACGTCGCGCGGCTCGCTGCCCTGCAGGTCCTCAAGACGGTGCGCGTCGACGACGCCTACACCAACCTCGTCCTGCCGGCCGTCATCAGCCACTTCTCCCTCGGCCCACGCGACGCCGGCTTCGTCACCGAGCTCGCCTCGGGGTCCATCCGCTGGCGCGGCACGTACGACGCCGTCCTCGCGGCCTGCATCGACCGGTCGCTGAGCAAGGTCGAGGCGAAGGTGCTCGACGTCCTGCGTCTGGGCACGCACCAGCTGCTCGCGATGCGGGTGCCCGACCACGCGGCGATCAGCACGTCGGTCGACCTCGTGCGTGCCACCGTGAGCGACGGGGCGGCCGGCTTCACCAACGCCGTGCTGCGCAAGGTCGCCGCCCAGGACCTCGACGCGTGGATCGCCCAGGTCGCCCCCGACGCGGCCACCCACCCGCAGCAGCACGCCGAGATCGCCTACAGCCACCCGGCGTGGGTCGTCGACGAGCTGCGCAAGGCCGTCGGGGCGGCCGAGCTCGAGGCCCTGCTGGCGGCCGACAACGTGCCGCCGAAGGTCACCCTGGTCGCGCGCCCCGGCCGCGCGACCCGCGACGAGCTGCCCGGAACTCCCACCCCCTACTCGCCGTACGGCGTCGTCCTCGAGGGCGGGGCGCCGGGCGACGTCCCGGCCGTGGCCGAGGGACGTGCGGGCGTGCAGGACGAGGGCTCCCAGCTGGTCGCCGCCGCGCTCGCCGCCGCCCAGGTCGAGGGCCGCGACGACCTGTGGGTCGACCTGTGCGCCGGCCCCGGCGGCAAGGCCGCCCTGCTCGCCGCGCTGGCCGCCGAGCGCGGCTCCCGCCTCCTCGCCGTCGAGGCGCAGGCGCACCGGGCCCGGCTGGTGTCGCGCAGCCTGCGCGGCGCCCCTGGCGAGTGGGGCGTCGTGACCGCGGACGGTCGCACGCCGCCGCTCGCCCGAGGCTCGGCCGACCGCGTGCTCGTCGACGCGCCGTGCAGCGGGCTCGGCGCCCTGCGCCGTCGTCCGGAGTCACGGTGGCGACGCAAGCCCGGCGACCTGGTGCCGCTCGTGCTGCTGCAGCGTGCGCTCCTCGGCTCGGCGCTCGACCTGGTGCGCCCGGGTGGGGTGGTCCTCTATGCGACCTGCTCGCCGGTGCTGACGGAGACCACCGAGGTGGTCAGCACCGTCCTGGCGGCGCGCGACGACGTCACGCTCGAGGACGCCCACGCCCTGCTGCCCGACGTGCCCGACTGCGCCGGCCGGCTCGACGGCACGGTGCAGCTGTGGCCCCACCGGCACGGCACCGACGCGATGTTCATGGCGGTCCTGCGGCGCTCGTGATCAGCCCGCCACTACGGTGAGGACGTGCCCACGAAGTCGCCGTCCGTCGAGATCGAGGTCGACGACCGCGTCGTGCGGGTGAGCAACCCCGACCGGGTCTACTTCCCGCAGATCGGTGCCACCAAGCTCGACCTGGTCGACTACTACCTGGCGGTCGGACCGGGCATCGTCAACGCGCTGCTGGACCGCCCCTGCATGCTGCACCGGTTCCCCAAGGGACTCGACGGGCCGAAGGTGCACCAGAAGCGGCTGCCCAACGGTGCGCCGCCCTGGGTGGAGACCGTGCGCCTGCACTTCCCGAGGTGGGACCGGACTGCCGACGAGCTCTGCGTCACCGAGCTCGGCGCGGTCATCTGGGCGGTGCAGATGTCGACCGTCGAGTTCCATCCGTGGAACAGCCGGCGTGAGGACCCGGAGAGCCCCGACGAGTGGCGCATTGACCTCGACCCGGGCCCGTTGTCCGACTACGCCCAGGTGCGCCGCGTCGCCGCCGTGACCCACGAGGTGCTCGACGAGCTCGACGCGGTCGGCTTCCCCAAGACCAGCGGGGGCAAGGGGCTGCACGTCTACGTGCGCATCACGCCCGATCACGGTCATCAGGACGTGCGCCGGGCTGCGCTCGCGTTCGCGCGCGAGGTCGAGCGACGCATCCCGGACGACGTCACGACCACCTGGTGGCGCAAGGACCGCGACCCCCACAAGCTCTTCGTCGACTACAACCAGAATGCCCGCGACCACACGATCGCGGCGGCCTACTCCGTGCGCGGTGTGCCCGACGCACGGGTCTCGGCCCCCGTGCGGTGGGACGAGATCGACGACGCCGACCCGGAGGACTTCACCATCGCCACGATGCCCGCTCGCTTCGCCGAGCTCGGCGACCTGCACGCCGACATCGACGACCCGGCCACGACGTTCGACGTCACGCCGCTGCTGGAGTGGGCCGACCGCGACAAGGCCGAGGGCGCTGAGACCCCAGCGGAGCCGGACGAGGACGGTGGATCGTGAGAGGCGACTGGGACGACGTCAACCGCCGGCTCACCTCGGCCCTGATCGCACTCGACCTCGACGACTCGCTGATCATCGGCGAGAAGGTCGAGGCGCCGAAGAAGGGAGTGCTCGGCCGCGCCAAGGCCGCTCCCACGAGGCCGCGACGCTTCGTCCAGGTGACAGCGGCCCGCGACTTCCTGATCGGGGAGGTCGTGGGTGCGACCGCCTTCGGCGGCGAGTGGGAGATGTCGCAGGAGACCATCGACACCCTGCTCAGCAAGGGTTGGGAGAAGCCCTGGTCGCAGGAGTACCGCACGTTCTCGCGGCAGACGCCACTGATCTCGGCCAATCGGCTCGCGCTCCAGCTCGTGCGGGCGCTCCAGCTGCTCGGCTGCGAGGTCGCCGACCTCGACGTGGAGTTCGTGCGCGGCGAGACCTGATCGCCGTATGGGACGTCAGTCGCGGTGGGCGTTCACGAAGAACATGCGGTAGCCCAGGTAGGCCAGCACGACGATGATGACGAGGCCGAGGATGATCTTCATGCGCTCAGCCTCGCGAGGCGGCCTGTGAGCGACCACACCCGTGCGGATGACGACACGACAGCGGTGTCGGAGCAGCTCGCCGATAGCATCCGGCACATGCCGTCGCCCCACATGCAGATCACCCCCAGCATCCTCAACGCCGACTTCGCCGCCCTCGGCGCCGAGGTCGCCCGGATCCCGAGCGCCGACTGGGTGCACGTCGACGTGATGGACAACCACTTCGTGCCGAACCTGACGTTCGGCCCGACGATGGTCGAGGCGCTCGCGCGGAGCACGTCGATCCCGCTCGACGCGCACCTGATGATCGAGGACGCCGACGTCCACGCCCCGGCGTACGTCGAGGCCGGCTGCGGCTCGGTGACGTTTCACGTCGAGGCCACCAAGGCCCCGGTGCGACTGGCCCGTGAGATCCGCGCCAAGGGCGCACGCGCGTCGATGGCCCTCAAGCCGGCCACACCTATCGAGCCCTACGAGGACATGTTGTCCGAGCTCGACATGGTGCTCCTGATGACCGTGGAGCCCGGGTTCGGCGGTCAGAAGTTCCTCGACCTGGTGCTGCCCAAGATCCGCCGCGCCCGGGCGATGATGGACAAGCACGGCGTCGAGACCTGGCTCCAGGTCGACGGGGGAGTCTCCCTGGAGACCATCGAGCGCTGCGCCGAGGCCGGCGCCGACGTCTTCGTGGCCGGCAGCGCGGTCTACAACGCCGAGGACCCCGACAAGATGATCACCGCCCTGCGCGAGTCGGCCGCGGCGGCCGGCCCTCAGGGGCCGACCGCCTGAGCGGCCGCCGTCAGGCCGGCTGAGCCGTGGGGCCGAGCTCGATCGGGTTCTTCTCGCCGACGAACCTCTTCTGCACCAGGGTCGCGATCCACGTGAGCACCAGGTTGACGCTGATGTAGAGCAGCGCCACGACGAAGACCACCTGCAGCTGGTTGCCGTACTCGATGTAGACCAGACGCGAGACGGTGGACAGGCCCACGGCGGCGATGGCGTAGCCGAGGCTGGTGTCCTTCAGCGCCACGACGCACTGGCTGATGATCGACGGCAGCATGATCTTCACGGCCTGGGGGAGCAGGATGATCAGCATCACCTGCGACTTGCGCATGCCCAGGGCGTAGGCGGCCTCCGCCTGGCCCGACGGCACCGCGTTGACACCGGCGCGGAAGACCTCGGCGAGCACGGCGCCGTTGTAGAGCGTCAGGGCGGCCACGACGCTCCAGTAGGCGCCGGGGTCCCCGTTGGTCACCCCGCCGAACTGGTAGAAGATGAAGACCATCAGCAGCAGGACCGGCACGGCGCGGAAGAACTCGACGACGGCCCAGCAGGGCCAGCGGACCCAGGCGTGCTCGGAGAGCTTGCCGACGCCGAAGACGAGGCCGAACACGACGGCGAGCACGATGGCGCTGAAGGCCATCTTGAGGGTGTTGATCAGCCCGTCGACGAGGATGACCTCGATGATGTCGGGCGTGAGCACCGGCTCCCACAGGTCGTAGGCGAACTGCCCGGTCTGCTGCAGCTTCCAGACGATGAAGGCCAGCACCAGGGTCAGGCCGATGTAGGCGACCACGGTGTAGGCACGATGCCGGGCGACCGTCTTGGGGCCGGGGGCGTCGAAGAGAACGGATGCGGCCATCAGGCAATCCTCCAGCGTCGCTCGAGTCGGTGTGCGGCGAACGAGAGCACCTCGACGAGGATCACGAAGATCAGGGCGAAGGCGAGGAAGATCTCGGTCCGCGCCGAGGCGAAGTCGTTG
>JBFJKO010000229.1:0-5859 GCA_041634935.1 Nocardioides sp. | reverse complement strand
GGTCGGTCACGATGCGTGGCAGCGCGTTGGTGACGACCGTGCTCGACAGCATGGCGACGAACATCGCGAGCAGAAGACCGCTGAGCGCCTCCATCACCTCGCGGTGGCTCATCGGCGCGGGGGCCTCGGGGAGGGGCTGGGTCACGGCGTCCACTTCTCGGGTCGAGCGAAGGTTGTCGAGCGCAACCATATGTCGAAGTGGTTGCACCTGACAACCAAGAGTGGCGCGGCCCACGCCGCCGCTCCCCCGAAATGGGACGACCCGCAGGTGTGGCCCGGATCCTCACGGATCCGAGGCCGCCCCCGGGGACGTGAGTCCGGGTTCACCTGCGGGTCGGGTGACTGCGTGGGATTGTCCAGCAGCCGCGGAGGAGTGGCTCCTCCGTGATGCCGGGCTGCTAGAGCGCAGCCACCTCACTCGTCCTAAGAGAATGCATTACTAGGACCACCTCCTTTCCGTGTCCTGAAAGCGTAGATCGGGGGCCCACCCGCCACAAGGGGATTTACGGTGAGCCGCATGAGCTCCCCCGCCCCCGTCACGACGTCGTACGACGGCCCGGTCGCCGTCATCACCCTCGATCGGCCCGAGCGACGCAACGCCGTCGACTCGGCCACCGCCCTCGCCCTGGCGCTGGCGGTCGAGGAGGCCGACGCCGACGACGCGGTGGCCGCGATCGTGCTGACCGGCGCAGGTGGCACGTTCTGCGCCGGCGCCGACCTGAAGGCCCTCAGCGAGGGTGACCGGCTCGACGACGAGCAGGGCCTGAGCAGCGAGGGACGCGGTCCGATGGGCCCGACCCGGCTGCGCACCCGGACCCCGGTGATCGCCGCGATCGAGGGCGCCGCCGTCGCCGGCGGACTCGAGCTCGCCCTGTGGGCCGACCTGCGGGTCGTCGCCTCCGACGCGACCCTCGGCGTGTACTGCCGCCGCTTCGGCGTGCCGCTGATCGACCTCGGCACGGTGCGGCTCCCCCGCCTCATCGGCCACAGCCGCGCGATGGACCTGATCCTCACCGGGCGCGGCATCGACGGCGTCGAGGCCGAGCGCATCGGCCTCGCCAACCGGGTCACCGCCCCGGGCCAGGCCCTGGGCACCGCCGTGGCGCTCGCCCACGACCTGGCCGCCCTCCCCCAGCGCTGCCTGCGCAACGACCGGCTCTCCGCCCTCGAGCAGTGGGACCTCTCCGAGAAGGACGCGATGCGCAACGAGGTCGCCCGCGGCCTCGACACCATCGGCTCCGGCGAGACCCTCACCGGCGCCGGCCAGTTCGCCGGCGGCGCCGGCCGCCACGGCACCCCCGCACCGCTCGCCGAGTAGCCGCCCCGCACACACCTGGTCGTCGAGTAGCCGGCCCCGCGCACCACTGGTCGTCGAGTAGCCGGCCACGCGACGAAGGAGCGAGCCGGCGTATCGAGACGCCACCAGACACCTCACCACACCTCGATACGCCGTCGCCTCGCTGCGCTCGTCCGACAGCTACTCGATGACCAACCCCGCACTGCTCGTCGAGTAGCCGGCCACGCGACGAAGGAGCGAGCCGGCGTATCGAGACGCCACCAGACACCTCACCACACCTCGATACGCCGTCGCCTCGCTTCGCTCGTCCGACAGCTACTCGATGACCGGCCCCGCACCACCGGTCGTCGAGTAGCCGGCGTATCGAGACGCCTACGCCACCGTGTCCGGGTCCTCCATCGGCGGATACCAGTCCGCCCGCGCACCGAAGTCCTTCCGGGCCAGCCCCGGCAGCACCTCGAACTCACCACGCACCAGCGCCGCACGCTTGGCGCGGGACCAGCTCTGCACCTGCTTCTCGAGCGCGAAGGCCTCCCCGATGTGGGCGCACCGATGACTCCAGATCAGCCTGACCGGTCGGCGTCCCGGACGGCGCGTGTAGGCCGCGCCGAGGCCTGCGCCGTGTTCCGCCACCCGCCGTTCGAGGTTCTTGGTGCTGCCGACGTAGGTGGAGCCGTCGGCGCACTCCAGGAGGTAGACGTAAGCCATCGCGCCAGGGTGCGGCACGTCGCGGTGGCGCGCACCAGGTCATCCACAGGCTCGCGGTGCATCTCGATACGCCGTCGCCTCGCTTCGCTCGTCCGACGGCTACTCGATGACCAACCCCACGCGCCGTCGCCTCGCTTCGCTCGTCCGACGGCTACTCGATGACCAACCCCGCGCTGGTCGTCGAGTAGCCGGCCACGCGACGAAGGAGCGGGCCGGCGTATCGAGACGCCTCCTCCCGGAGGCTGCTGCATCGCTCACCGGATCTCGACCCGCTGGCTTGCTCAACCCGCCGGCGCCACGCTGCCGGCTCGTTCCTCGCCGTCAGCTGCGCCGGCGAACTGGCTCCGGTAGAGCCGGGCGTAGGCACCCCCGGCGCCGACGAGCTCGTCGTGGGTGCCCTGCTCGACGATCGAGCCGGACTCCATCACCAGGATCAGGTCGGCGTCGCGGATGGTGGAGAGGCGGTGGGCGATGACGAACGACGTCCGGTCGGTGCGCAGGGCCGCCATCGCGTGCTGGAGCAGCAGCTCGGTGCGGGTGTCGACCGAGCTGGTGGCCTCGTCGAGGATCAGCAGCGCCGGGTCGGTGAGGAAGGCGCGGGCGATGGTGATGAGCTGGCGTTCGCCGGCCGACAGGTTGGAGCCCTCCTCGTCGACGAGGGTGTCGTAGCCGTCGGGGAGCGAGTGCACGAACCGGTCGACGAAGGTCGCACGGGCGGCCTCGAGGACCTCCTCGTCGGTGGCGCCGGGGCGGCCGTAGGCGATGTTGTCGCGGATCGAGCCGGCGAAGAGCCAGGTGTCCTGGAGGACCATCCCGACCTGGCTGCGCAGGGCCGCGCGCGGCATCGCGCCGACGTCCACGCCGTCGAGGGTGATCCGTCCGCCGTCGAGGTCGTAGAAGCGCATGACCAGGTTGACCAGCGTGGTCTTGCCGGCGCCGGTCGGCCCGACGATCGCGACCGTCTGCCCCGGACGCGCGACCAGGGAGAGGTCGCTGATCAGCGGCCGGTCCTCGTCGTAGGAGAAGGCGACGTGCTCGAAGGCGACCTCGCCGCGGGTGACCTCGGCCGCCGCGACCACTCCCTCGACGGGCTCCTCCTCGGCGTCGAGCAGTTCGAAGACGCGCTCGGCCGAGGCCACGCCCGACTGGAGCAGGTTGGCCATCGAGGCGACCGTGGTCAGCGGCTGGGTGAACTGGCGCGTGTACTGCACGAACGCCTGCACCTCGCCGATCGTCAGCGCCCCGGTGGTGACCCGAAGGGCCCCGACCACGGCGACCACGACGTAGTTGAGGTTCCCGATGAACATCATCGTCGGCATGATCAGGCCGCTGATGAACTGCGCCTTGAAGCTGACCGCGTAGAGGTCCTCGTTCTGCTCCGCGAAGACGCGCTCGACCTCGCCCTGGCGGCCGAAGACCTTGACCAGCGAGTGGCCGGAGAACGACTCCTCGATGTGGGCGTTCAGGGCCCCGGTACGGCGCCACTGCTGCACGAACTGACCCTGCGAGCGCCTCATGATCGCCCGCGTCGCCACCAGCGACAGCGGCACGCTGACGAGCGCGACCAGCGCCAGCAGCGGCGAGATCCAGAGCATCATCGCCAGCACCGCGACCACCGTCATCAGCGAGGTGAGCAGCTGGCTCATCGTCTGCTGGAGGGTCGTGCTGACGTTGTCGATGTCGTTGGTGACGCGGCTCAGCAGCTCTCCACGCGGGGAGCGGTCGAAGTAGCCGAGCGGCAGGCGGTTGATCTTCTCCTCGACGTCCTGGCGCATCCGGTAGACGGTGCGCTGCACGACGCCGTTCAGCACGAAGCCCGCGAGCCAGCTGAGCACCGACGCGACGACGTAGATGCCGAGCACGACGAGCAGCACCTGACCGACGGCACCGAAGTCGACGCCCTGGCCCGGCACGACCCCCTGCCCCTGCACGGCCTCGGGGAGGTCGCCGTCCGGGGTGCCGGCGGGGTACTGGCGACCGACGAAGCCGTTGAAGACCAGGTCGGTCGCCTGCCCGAGGATGCGCGGGCCGATCGCCATCAGGAGCACGCTGCCGACGGTCAGCGCGACGACCAGCAGCGCCGCGACCCGGTCGGGCCGCATGCGCCGGACCATCCGTCGGGCCGACGGGCCGAAGTCCATCGCCTTCTGCACGACCATCCCGCCACCCATCGGGCCGCGACCAGGACCGGCGGCCGGGGCCTCGATGCGCTCGGTGGCCTCGAGGGCCTGCCCCTTCGAGGGGCGGGTGGGGATCTCGCTCACGAGAGCACCTCCTCGGCGCTGTGCTGCGACGACACGATCTCGGCGTACGTCGTGCAGCCGGCGACGAGCTCGTCGTGCGTGCCGCGACCCACGACGCGCCCGTCCTCGAGCACCAGGATCTGGTCGGCGTCGCGGATGGTCGAGACCCGCTGGGCGACGACCACCACGGTCGCGTCGGTCGTGACGGGCTTGAGCGCCGCCCGCAGGCGGGCGTCGGTGGCCAGGTCGAGGGCGGAGAAGGAGTCGTCGAAGAGGTAGATCGCCGGACGCCGTACGACGGCGCGCGCGATCGCGAGCCGCTGCCGCTGGCCGCCGGAGAAGTTGGTGCCGCCCTGGGCGACCCTGGCGTCGAGGCCGTCGGCGAGGTCCTCGACGAACTCCCGCGCCTGCGCGACCTCGAGCGCGGCCCACATCTCGGCCTCGGTCGCGTCGGCACGACCGTGCTCGAGGTTGGAGCGCACCGTGCCGGAGAAGAGGTAGGCCTGCTGCGGGACGAGCCCGATCTGGTCCCAGAGCACGCCGGGCTCGAGGTCGCGCACCGACACCCCGGCGACCCGCACGTCGCCCGAGGTGGCGTCGAAGAGCCGCGGCACCAGGTTGAGCAACGTCGTCTTGCCGGCACCGGTCGACCCGATCACCGCCACCGTCTGGCCGGGGCGTGCGGAGAGGTCGATGTCGCACAGCACCGGCTCGTCGGCGCCCGGATAGGTGACCCCGGCAGCGACGAGGTCGAGGTGGCCGCGCCGCTCGGGGTCGGGGACGACCGGGTCGGCGGAGGGCACCACCGAGGAGGCGGTGTCGAGCACCTCGACGATGCGGTCGGCACACACGGCCGAGCGCGGCACCTGCATGAGCATGAAGGTCGCCATCATCACCGACATCAGGATCTGCATCAGGTAGGAGAGGAAGGCGGTCAGCGCGCCGACGCCCATCTCGCCGCTGTCGACGCGCTGCCCGCCGAACCAGATGACCCCCACGCTCGCGACGTTGATGACGACGAGCACGAGGGGGAACATCAGCGCCAGCCAGCGTCCCGCCCGCACGGCCACCTCGGTGAGGTCGGCGTTGGCCTGCCCGAACCGCTCGGCCTCGTAGGGCTCGCGCACGAAGGCGCGCACCACGCGGATGCCGGTGATCTGCTCGCGCAGCACCCGGTTGACCTCGTCGATGCGACCCTGCATCAGCCGGAAGCTGGGCACCATCTTGGAGATCACGAACCCGACGGCCACGAAGAGCGCCGGCACGACGACGGCGAGGATCCAGCCGAGGCCGACGTCCTCGCGCAGCGCCATGATGACGCCGCCGATCATCATGATCGGCGAGGACGCGGCGATCAGGCAGGCCATCAGCACCAGCATCTGCACCTGGGTGACGTCGTTGGTGCCGCGCGTGATCAGCGACGGCGCCCCGAACTGCTGGAGCTCGCGGGCCGAGAAGGTGCCGACGCGTTGGAAGAGGTCGCGGCGCAGGTCACGACCGAACGACATCGCCGTCCGCGCCCCGAACCACGCCGCGGCGACCGAGGCGATGATCTGGGCGACCGAGACGACGAGCATCACCGCGCCGAGGCGCAGGATCGTGCCGGTGTCG
>JBFJKO010000228.1:0-5874 GCA_041634935.1 Nocardioides sp. | reverse complement strand
GGCCGGCGTCCGAGGGCTGACGTCGCTCACCCGGGCCGGCGGGCGTGACCGCGCGGTGGCGACCGGCCGGGCGCTCGGCGGCCTGGGCCGCGAGGAGCGTCTGGGCGAAGTCGGTGGGCGGCGCTGTGGCGACGCTCTCGTCGGCCCCGGCCGGGACGGCGTACAGGCGCCCGGGCTCGGCGGCGGTGGCGACCAGCTCGTGCGGCTCCAGCTCGGCGAGCACCCGCACCTGCTGCTCGGTGGTGCCGAGCACGAGGACCCGGTTGCCGACCGAGACGACGGTGACGGTGCTGCTGCGGCTGAGCGCCTGGCGCTGGAGGACCTTGACCGCGGAGTCGTCGCCCGTGCGGTAGCGCTTGCCGGCGACGCGGGCGGCGAGGAGGAGCAGGCCGAGGACGATGCACAGCGACAGCACCATCCGCACGACCAGTGCGGTCACCTCAGGACACCGCGTTCTGGTCGATGATCTCGGTGACCCGCAGGCCGAAGTCCTCGTCGACGACGACGACCTCGCCGCGGGCGATGAGCCGGCCGTTGACCAGGAGGTCGGCCGGGGAGCCCGCGGCCCGGTCGAGGGAGAGCACGGCGCCCGGGGTCAGGGCGAGCAGGTCGCGCACCGACATCCGCGTGCGTCCGAGCTCGACGGTGACCTCGAGCTCGACGCCGTGCAGCATCTCCAGCCCGTGCCGCCCGTGCGGTGCGTCGGTCAGGGGCACCGCCGGCGGGACGACGCTCGGCTGAGCCAGGCCGGTGAGGTCGGGGCGCTCGGCCGGAGCGACCGGGGCGGTCCCCGAACCGGCGCCGGTCGTGGTCGCGACGGCCTGGGCCAGCGTGGCGTCCGGCACCAGCACGGCGGCCACGAGGCCGGCGCCGAGGAGCGGCACGGCCGTGAACGGTCCGGCCAGGTCGCCGACGACCAGCTCGAGATCGAGGACGCGGGCCACCTGGGCGCCGGTGCCGAGGCTCGCGGCGATCGCGTCGAGGGCCGGCTGCACGGCCGCGGCGAGGTCGAGCCCGCCGATCGGGCTGCCGGCCAGGGCGGCGACGAGCTCCTCGCCCACGAGGATCGTCACCTGACCGGTGACGGCCCCGGTGAGGGTGGCGGTCGCCGCACCCGCGAAGGCCTGGACGACGTGGTGGTTGCCCGGCTGTGCCTCGCCGGCGACCAGCGGCTCGACGGAGGGGAGGACCCCCAGGCAGGCCTCGGCCGCCCGGCCGGCGAGGGCCAGGGCGGGGGTGCTGGAGAGCGCGGCGTCGACGGTCATGTGGGCTCCTGGGCGGTCGGGGCGGGAGAAGAGGTGGAGACGACGAGCGCGGCGAGCCGGTTGCCGTGGGTGCCGGCGGTGGCGTGCCCGAAGGTCTGCTCGTCGACGGTCACGTCGAGCGGAGCGGAGGCGGGGTGGGCCAGGCGCAGGACGTCGCCCACGACGAGGCCGGTGAGGGTGTCGGGGCCCACGCGGGTGCTGCGGAAGCGCACCTGCACGTCGACGGGCACGTCCTGGAAGGCCTCGCCCAGGAGGGCCGCCGACGCGGCCCGCTGGGTGCGCTCGCGGGTGGAGACCGGCGCCGGTGCCGCGGCCGAGATGAGGTGCGGGTGGAGCCCGCTGAACGGGAGGCAGACCGACATCCGGTGCGGACGCTCGTCGATCCGCAGCTCGAGCTCGATGACGATCATGACGTCGGCGACGCCCGCGACCTGGGCGAACTGAGGGCTGTACTCGACACCGGTCACCGCCGGGTCGAGCGCGACGATGCCGGCCAGCGAGTAGCGCATCTCGCTGAGCAGCCGCTCGACGAGGCCGCGGATCACCCCGGACTCGATCTCGGTGAGCGGACGCTGCGGCTGCTCGGCGTCGCCGGGCCCGCCGAGCATGTGGTCGACGCACGACATCACGGCCGAGAGCGGCAGGTCGAGCACGCCGCGGCCCGGCACCGGGTCGGTGGTGAACAGCGTCAGGTACGTCGACGTGGCGAGCGAGTCGACGTACTCGGCGTAGGTGCGCTGGTCGATGCGGGTCAGGCTCAGCTGGCACACGCTGCGCAGGGCGGAGGTGAAGACGGTCGCGGCCTGACGGGCGAAGCCGTCGAAGCCGACCTGGAGGATCCGCTGGTGCTCGCGGGAGAGCTGGATGGGTCGCCGGAAGTCGTAGGCGACGGGTTCGGCGCCCGGGTCGCGACGGCGCGACCGACCGACCGGGGACCCGGTGACGGGCTCGGCTGGGGGCGGCATCGTGAGACTCACAGGGGCCGTATCGGCCCCCGTGGGGGTCACCTGAGGAATGCGGCGCGAATTACCTCGCGCGGGTCGGGGTCACTGCGTGACGAACTCGGTGAAGTAGATGTCCATGACCTCCCCGTGGTAGCCGTGGTCGAGGGTCTCGAGCAGCTCGGAGCGCAGCTCGTTGCGCACGGCCGGCTTGGCGAGCTCGGCGACGTTGCGGCCGGTGAAGAGCTCGATGGCGGCATCGAGGGCCTTGCTCCCGTCGGGCTCGCCGTGCCCGCCGGCCGCGACCATCTGGAGGGCGAGGCCGATCCGCAGGTAGTGCCCGGCGGCGAGGTTGACCTGCACGGGCTCGAGCACCAGCACCTCGCCCGGCACCGGTTCAGCGTGCTCGGCACCGCCGGGCTTGAGCACGAACCAGTAGCCGGCGCCCCCGAGAAGGAGGACGGCGACGAGGGCGAGGACGATCTTCTTCTTCCCGCCCTTCGCCGCGGGCTGGCCGGCCGTGTTGCCGGCGGGGGTGCCGGTGGTCTCGGTCGGGGGGCTCGTGATCACGCTCATGGCTGCTCTCCTGGGGGGTCGGGCGGGGCGGCTGCCTCGCCGATGTCGCTCGTGGTCGCTGCGGGGGCAGGGTCGGGGGTGTCGTCGCGGGCGCGGGCACGCGCCCGGTCACTCGTGCGTGCCAGCGCGGGGATGAGGGCGGCGGCCTCGGGGTCCGCGGTGCTGAGCACCACGATGTCGACGCGCTTGTTGATGGCCTGCGAGCGCGGGTCGGCCGGGTCGAGGAGCGGCCGGGTGGCGCCGAAGGCGGCCATCGAGAGGCGGTCCGTCGCGATGCCGGCCACCTCCTCGAGCCGCCGCAGAACGGTCACGGCCCGCGCCGCCGAGAGGTCCCAGTCGGTGGCGAAGAAGGCGGGCTTCACCGGCACCTGGTTGGTGTGGCCGTCGATCTGCAGCGGGTCGTCCAGGGTGCGCAGGACGTCGGCCAGGACGTCGACGACCTCGCGGCCGCGGGCGCTCAGCTCGGAGCGGTCGGCCTGGAACACGACGTGGCGCGACACCAGGCTCAGCACCAGCCCGCGGCCGTCGAAGGTCGTGGTGACGTCACGCTCGAGGCCCTCCGCGCGCAGCGCCTCGAGGAGCGTCCGACGCACCGCGGTGAGCCGGTCGACCTCGAGCTGCGCCTCCGAACGGGTGCGTCCGCGGGCCAGCTCCTCGTTGCGGGCCACCGCCTGCTCGACCTCCAGCTGCTGCTCCTCGCTCAGGGTGGCGTCGGCCAGCTGGGGTGCGACCGGACGGACGGGGGAGTAGCCGGGCTCGGTGTGCAGCGAGCTGGCGCCGTCCAGGATCGAGTCCTGCGACCCGAAGCCGGCGGCCATGCCCTCGGCCAGCTCGTTGAACTTGCGCTCGTCGACCTGGCTGATCGCGAACATGACGATGAAGAGGACCATGAGCAGGGTGACCATGTCGGCGTAGGTCACCAGCCAGCGCTCGTGGTTCTCGTGCTCCTCGGGCTCTTCCTTGCGGGCTCGACGCGCTGCCATCGTGACCCCTAGGCCGCGTCGAGGGCCGGCGCCTGCTCGGAGGCAGGCACCAGCGAGCCGAGCTTCTGGGCGATGATGCGCGGGTTGGCGCCGGCCTGGATGGCGGCGACCCCCTCGACGATCAGCTCCATCCGGGTCGTCTCGAGCTCGCCGAGCCGCTTGAGCCGGTTGCCGATGGGCAGGAAGAGCACGTTGGCACTCGTCACGCCCCACAGCGTGGCGACGAACGCCGCGGCGATCAGGTGGCCGAGCTGCTCGGGGTCGGAGAGGTTCTCCAGGACGTGCACGAGGCCCATCACGGTGCCGATGATGCCGATCGTGGGTGCGTAGGCCCCCGCGTCGGCGTAGAACTTCGCCGACTGCTTGTGGGCCTTCTTGGCCGCACTGACCTCGGCCTCGAGGATCTCGCGCACCTCGTCGGGGTCGGTGCCGTCGATCGCCAGGGTCACGCCCTTGGCGAGGAACTCGTCGTCCAGGTCGCGCACGCTGTCCTCGAGGGACAGCAGGCCTTCGCGGCGCGCCCGGTCGGCCAGGCCGACGACCGTCGGGACGACCTCGGCGCACGACTGGGGACCGCCGAGGAAGGCGGTCTTCAGGGAGGTGACGGCGTTCTTGGCGTCGGCCATCGTGCCGCCCGCGATGGTCACCAGCACGGTCGTGCCGAAGACCAGGAGCATCGGCGGGAGCAGCAGGAGGGCCGTGGGGTTGCCGCCCTCGAGCACGTTGGCGGTGATGACCACCACGAAGGCGAGGCCGATGCCCAGGCTGGTGGCGGCGTCCTTCACAGCCCGAGCCCCTGCTGCGACTGGTGCGAGACCAGCGAGAGGTTGCGGGCGTGGGTGCTCGCGCCCGTGCCGCCCGGTGTGTCCGCGGCGTCGTCAGCGAGCGAGGCCACGAGCTGCTGCGGGTTCTCGGCCATCAGCCCACCGAGCGCCACGATCTCGGCGCGGTGGCGCCTCACGATCGAGAGCACGGTGGTGAGGCTCTCGGCGACGAGGTACTTGCTTCCGTCGACCAGGGTGATCACGGTGTCCGGGGTGCTGTCGACGCGCTCGATGAGATCTGAGTTGAGCACGAACATCGACCCGGAGAGTCGAGTCAGGGGGATCATTCGGCACCATCCTTAGTGCGGTTCCATCACAGTCATCCGTGACTGTCCCCCCTCCATTCGGCGACCCCGCCGAGGACCTGAGGGATCGCCGGGGAGAAACACGACGACCGCCCTTCCCGGGTGGGAAGAGCGGTCGCGGTGCCTCGGCAGACCGGGCGTGTCAGCGCTTGATGTTGACGAGCTCCTCGAGCACGGAGTCGGACGTCGTGATCACGCGCGAGCTGGCCTGGAACCCGCGCTGGGCGAGGATCAGGTTGGTGAACTCCGCGGCCAGGTCGACGTTCGACATCTCCAGCGCGCCGGCGGTCACCGTGCCGCGGCGCCCGGTGCCGGACACGCCGAGCTCGGCGTCGCCCGAGTTGGCCGAGGCCCGGAAGGACGTGCCGCCGACCTTCTCGAGTCCGTTGGGGTTGTTGAAGTCGGCGATGGCGAGCTGGGCCATCTCGCGCTGGACGCCGTCGGAGAAGACCCCGCGCAGGGTGCCGTCGCTGCCGAAGGAGAACGAGGTCAGCTCGGTGCCGGCCGGGACCGGCGGCACCAGGCCCGCGGTGTCGATGGTGACGTCGATCAGTCCGCCCGTCGGGTTGGAGGCCGCATCGAGGGCGTAGCCCTGGACCCGGGCCCCGGACGACGTCACCAGGGTGCCGGTCTCGTCGAAGGTGAAGGCGCCGGCGCGGGTGTAGAGGGACTCGTTGCCCTGCTGGACGACGAAGAGCCCATCGCCTTGGAGCATCAGGTCGGTCGAGCGGCCGGTGAGCTGGGCCGAGCCCTGGCCGAGGTTGGTCGTGGGGGCCGCGAGCTGCACGCCGAGACCCACCTGGACGGCGTTGGTGCCGCCCCGGTCACCATTGGCGTCCGAGGCGCCGGTGAGCATCTGGTTGAGGGTGTCGGAGAAGACCGTCGAGCTCGACTTGAAGCCGACGGTGTTGGCGTTGGCGATGTTGTTGCCGGTGACGTCGAGCATGGTCTGGTTGACGCGCAGGCCGCTGATGCCGGCG
>JBFJKO010000227.1:0-5878 GCA_041634935.1 Nocardioides sp. | reverse complement strand
CGAGTCTCACTCATGGGGTCCTCCGGTGTGCGGTGCGGTGCCTGGGTCACGGATGAGGCTAGCCGAAAACAAGAACACGTTCTAGTCTTGCGCCATGCGTGTAGCCCTTGAACCCGAGCACCTGGCCCTCCGAGCCGAGCTGAAGGAGTACTTCAGCGCCCTCGTCACTCCCGAACGTCGTGCCGGACTGGCCTCGGCCACCGGCGAGTTCGGCGAGGCCGGCGTCTACAAGGACGTCATCCGTCAGATCGGCACCGACGGCTGGCTCGGCATCGGCTGGCCGAAGGAGTACGGCGGCCAGGCGCGCTCGATGATCGAGCAGCTGATCTTCACCGACGCCGCCGCCGTCGCCGGCGTCCCGATCCCCTACCTGACGCTCAACACCGTCGGGCCGACGATCATGCGCTACGGCACCGAGGAGCAGAAGGAGTACTTCCTCCCCCGCATCCTCACCGGTGACCTCCACTTCTCCATCGGCTACTCCGAGCCCGGCTCGGGCACCGACCTGGCCTCGCTGCAGACGAAGGCGACCCGCGAGGGCGACGAGTGGGTGATCAACGGCCAGAAGATGTGGACCTCCCTCATCCAGTACGCCGACTGGATCTGGCTCGCCTGCCGCACCGATCCGGACCTCCCGCGCCACAAGGGCCTGTCGATGATCATGGTGCCCGCCCAGGCGCCCGGCGTCTCCTACACGCCGGTGCACACCGTGGCCGGGGTCAGCACGAGCGCCACGTACTACGAGGACGTGCGCGTGCCGGCCGACAACCTCGTCGGCGAGCTGAACGGCGGCTGGTCGCTGATGACCAACCAGCTCAACCACGAGCGGGTCTCCCTCACCTCCGCCGCGCCGACCATCCACTCCCTCAAGCTCGTGCGTGAATGGGCGCAGCAGACCAAGAACCCCGACGGCCAGCGCGTGATCGACTCCGAGTGGGTGCAGATCGCGCTCGGGCGGGTGCACGCCCGGGTCGAGGCGCTGACGCTGCTCAACTGGAAGCTCGCGGCCGACGCCGATGCCGGCGTCAACCTCTCCCCCGCCGAGGCCTCGGCCATCAAGATCTACGGCTCCGAGCTCAACACCGAGGTCTACCGCACGCTCATGGAGATCGTCGGCCCCCGGGCCGGTCTCACCGCCGACTCCGAGGGCGCCGTCCTCGCCGGGCGCCTCGAGCGCTACTTCCGCTCGTCGCTGGTGATGACCTTCGGCGGCGGCACCAACGAGATCCAGCGCGACATCATCGGCTACGTGGGCCTCGGCCTGCCGGCAGCGAAGCGCTGACCCTCCCCGGAGGCTGAGCAGCGAGCGCCAGCGAGCGTCGACGAAGCCCCCGCCACCGGAGGCTGAGCAGCGAGCGCCAGCGAGCGTCGACGAAGCCCCCGTCACCTGAAAGGCACCACCATGGACTTCACCTTCACCACCGAGCAGGACGACGCCGCCGAGCTGGCCGCGCAGATCCTCCGCGACCGTGCGACCAACGAGCGGCAGAAGGCCGTCGAGGCGACCGGCACCCGGGTCGACACCGACCTGTGGCGTCAGCTCAGCGACGCCGGACTGGTCTCGCTCGCCGTCCCCGAGGAGCACGGCGGCGCCGGGCTCGGGCTGATCGAGCTGTGTCGCGTGCTCGTCGAGGTCGGCCGCAGCGTCGCCCCCGTCCCCCTGGCCGTCCACGGCCCGGCCGCGATGGTCGTGGCCGAGCACGGCACCGACACCCAGCGCGCCGCTCTCCTGCCGGGGGCCGCGTCGGGAGCCCTGCTGCTGACCGCCGCGGTCGCCGAGGAGCGCACCCAGCTGCCGACTCGCCCGACCGTGCTCGCCCGCTCGCTGGGCGGCGAGCGCTGGAGCCTGTCGGGATCGAAGGAGATCGTGCGCGCGGGTGCGGCTGCGGCTGCCTTCCTCGTCACCGCGACCTCCGAGGAAGGCGTGGGCGTCTTCCTCGTCGACCCGTCCGCCGACGGCGTCCAGCGCGTGGAGCAGCACACCAGCGACCGAGACCTCGTCGTCCGGCTCGACCTCACCGACGCGCGCGCCGAGCTGCTCGGGGCGTGCGACGGTGCCGCCGCCGAGCGGCTCGGTCAGCTCCTGACCATCTGCGGCGCGGCGGAGCAGCTCGGCGTCACCGAGGGCGCACTGGCCCTCACCGCCGAGTACGCCAAGACCCGCGAGCAGTTCGGCCGCCCGCTCGGCACGTTCCAGGCAGTCACGCAGCGCCTGGCCAACGGCTACATCGACATCCTGGGCCAGCGGTTGACGCTGTGGCAGGCCGTGTGGCGCCTCAGCGAGGGCCTGCCCGCCGCCACGGAGGTCGCGACCGCCAAGCTGTGGGCCGCCGACGCCGGCCACGCGCTCGCCCACACGACGGTGCACGTGCACGGCGGGGTCGGCATCGACCTCGACGGCGAGGCGCACCGCTACTTCACCACCGCCAAGCGCTTCGAGCTGCTCTTCGGCGGCGCCACCGAGCAGGCCCTCACCATCGGTCGGGCGCTGGCGGCCGAACCGGCCTGACACCGCGTACGACGAAGGCCCTGCCCGAGCTCACGCTCGGGCAGGGCCTTCTTTTCGTCGAACGGAGCTGCGCTCGGGGTGATCGACGACCACCAAGGACACCTCCCGAGCAAGCTCAGGGCGTGCGGTCGGCGGTGACCTCACCGCGTCTCGACATGCCGGTCGCGACCGCGCAGGCTCGGTCGCGCGGCTTGCTCGACGACCGTCGAGGTGACCCCCGAGCTGCGCTCGGGGCGTGCGGTCGGCGGTGACCTCACCGCGTCTCGACACGCCGGTCGCGACCTCGCAGGCTCGGTCGCGCGGCTTGCTCGACGACCATCGAGGACACCTCCCGAGCAAGCTCGGGGGTGTCCTCAGCGCAGCTTGTCGAGGCGCGCCACGGTCTCCTCGAACTCGGTGACCAGGTCGGCCATCACTTCGGCGACCGGACGCACCTCGTTCATCCGCCCGACGATCTGACCCACGGGCATCGCGATGACGTCGGGGTCGTTGGCGGCGCTGATGCGGTTGTGGGCGTCCGAGACGAGCAGGTTCTGCAGGGGCATCGGCAGCGGTGCGGGTGCACCCTCCTCGGCCCAGGCCTCGGTCCACTTCGTCTTGAGCAGGCGCGCCGGCTTGCCGGTGTAGACGCGGCTGCGCACCGTGTCGCTGCTGGTGGCCCGCGTGAACGCGGTCTCCCACGCCTCGGTGTTGCCGGTGCCCATCAGCTGGTACTCCTGGGTGCCGAGCCAGATGGAGCCCATCCAGACACCCTGCGTGCCGAGCGCCAGCGACGCGGCGATCTGGCGGCCCGAGCCGATGCCGCCGGCGCCGAGCACCGGGACGTCGGGACCCACGGCGTCGACGATGTCGGGCTGGAGCACCATGCTCGCGACCTCACCGGTGTGGCCACCGGCCTCGTAGCCCTGGGCGATGATGATGTCGACGCCGTTGGCGACGTGGCTCAGCGCGTGCTTGGCCGCCCCGGCGAGCGCGCCGATCTTGATGCCGTGCTCGTGGCACTTGTCGATGACGTCCTTCGGCGGTGACCCGAGGGCGTTGGCGATGAAGACCGGTCGGTGCTGGAGCGCGATGTCGAGGTGCGAGCGGGCGATGGAGTGCAGCCAGCCCAGCACGCCCTCGCGCCCCTCGCCCTCGGGCAGCGGCGGCACGCCGAGCTTGAGCAGCGTCTCGTTGACGAACTTCTTGTGCTCCTCGGGGATCATCGCCCCCAGGTCGAGCTGGGTGCCCTCGGTGGGCACCTTCATCGGCATGACGATGTCGACGCCGTACGGCTTGCCGTCGGTGTTGTCGTCGAGCCAGGTGAGCGTCTTCTCGAGCTCCTCGGTGTCGTTGAACCGCACGCACCCGAGGACGCCGAGGCCACCCGCGCGCGAGACCGCCGCGGCGACGTGCTCGGAGGGCGTGAAGGCGAAGATCGGGTACTCGATCCCGAACTCCTCGCAGAGCGGGCTGCGCATCATGCCGAGGCCCCCTCGCCGGCGCCGGCCAGGATCATCTCCTTGGCGCGGGGGTACTGCGCCTTGCCCGTCGCGTTGCGCGGGATCTCCGGCACCAGCGTCAGGCTGCGCGGCAGCTTGTAGCCCGAGAGGTGGGCGCGCAGGAACTCACGCAGGTCGTCGAGCTCGACGGTCTGGCCCTCGCGAGGCTGGACGACGGCCGCGACCGACTGGCCGTACTTCTCGTCGGGGATGCCGACGACGAGGCAGTCGTAGACGCCCGGGTGCCCCTTGATCGCCATCTCGACCTCTTCGGGGTAGACCTTCTCCCCGCCGGTGTTGACGCAGTTGGAGCCCCGGCCGAGCAGCGTGACCCGGTTGCCCTCCTCGATCCGGGCGAAGTCGCCGGGAACCGAGTAGCGCTCGCCGTCGATCTCGAGGAACGTCTTCGCGGACTTCTCAGGGTCCTTGTAGTAGCCGACCGGCACGGATCCGCCGCGGCCGAGACGACCCACGACGCCGACGTTGGTGGCGAGGTCGAGCGGACGGTTGTCGTCGTCGAGCACGACCGAGCTCGGCCCGAGGCCCACGACGGGGCCGTCGGTGCTGACGGGGGCGTCCTTGTCGGTCATGCCCATGCCCTGGAACCCGGTCTCGGACGCCCCGACCGAGTCGGTGAAGATCGCGTCGGGGAACGCCTCCATCCAGCGCTTCTTGACTGGGGGGCTGAAGATCGCGGCGCTGCTGGAGATCGCGAACAGGCTGGACCCGTCGTACGGCGTGCCGGTGGCGGCCTTGCGCTCGTACTCCTCGATGAGGGGACGGGCCATGGCGTCACCGGTCATGAAGATCAGCTGGACCTTGTCGGCCTCGATGATCTCCCAGGTTCGCCGGGGGTCGAACTTGGGTTCCACGATCGTGAGGTGACCGGCGAACAGGTGCATCAGGAGGCCCGCCTGGGCACCGCCGTGCATGAGCGGGCTGAGCGGGAAGGTCGTCATCCGACCGTCCTGCTTGGCCTGCTCGGACTGGTCGAACTCGCCCAGCGGCTCGCCGCTGTAGAAGTCGATGCCGCCACCGAGCACGCGCCAGAAGTCCTCGTGGCGCCACATGACGCCCTTGGGGAACCCGGTCGTCCCGCCGGTGTAGATGATGTGGAGGTCGTCGGCGCTGCGCGGCTCGAAGTCGCGCTCGGCGCTCTGCCCGGCCACCGCGTCGGCGTACAGCACGCCGCCGTAGGAGGAGACGTCGGACTCGTCGTCGGGCTCGAGGGCGTCGGGCAGCACGACGATGGTCTGGAGCTTCTCGTGCTTCGGCGCACAGGCGGCGACCAACGGCGCGTACGTGCGCTCGTGGATCAGGGCCACGACGTCGGCGTTGTCAAAGAGGTAGTTGAGCTCACCCTCGACGTAGCGGTAGTTGACGTTGATGTTGACCGCACGGATCTTCACGATCGCCAGGACCGCGACGACGTGCTCGACGCTGTTCTTGGCGTAGATGGCGACGTGGTCGCCTGCTTTCACCCCCTGTCCGGACAGGTAGTGGGCGAGTCGGTTGGCTTCTGCCTCCAGCTCCGCGTAGGTGACCACCCGGTCCCCCACCTTGACGGCGGGGTTGTCGGGGACGACATCGACGGCATGTTCGAACAGATCGGCAATATTCACGGCCACGCCGCAAGACTAGAACACGTTCTCGTTTTTGACTACGATCCCCTGGTGACTCAGACCGAGACCGAACAACCGCACGCCCTTGTCGAGCAGGACGGCCACAAATTTTTGGTCTACATGCTGAAAATCGACCAGTTGCGGGAACGGCTCCGTGCCTTGGTCAACTTTCGCAATGCACATCGTCCAAATACATCATAACACATATGTCAAAAACGGGCATTTTGGCCGATGTGTGAATTTTCAACCGAATCAGTTGACACTTG
>JBFJKO010000226.1:0-5889 GCA_041634935.1 Nocardioides sp. | reverse complement strand
CGTCGACGGCGAGCTGGCCGTCGCGCCAGAGGTCGACGTCGTCGCCGTAGACCACGTCGTTCCCGGGGCCGCTCTCGATCCGGTCGTTGCCGGTGCCGCCGCGGATGATGTCGCGGACGACCGTGCGGTCCACGTCGCGGTTGATACGTCGGTCGAGGTCGCGATCGGTCGCGTCCGTGTCGGCCTCGACGCCTGCTCCGTCGCCGGACAGCGTGTCGTCGCCGGCCAACCCGCAGATGTCGTCGGGGCCGGGGCCGCCGTCGAGCGTGTCGGCGCCGTCGCCGCCGATGACGACGTCCTGCTCGGTGCCGCCGGTGACGAAGTCGGTGGTGAGCACACCGGGAGCAGGCGTGCCCGACCGGCACAGGCCGTCGAGCTCGCTGTTGGTCGGGACGACGGCGGTGTCGACGTCCACGGTCTCGGTGGTGAACGTGACTGCGTCGTCCGGGGCAAGTCCTTCGACCAGCACGTCGACGGTGCGTCTTCCCGTCTTCAGGAGCGCCGCGAGCGAGCCGGAGGTCAGCGTGCTCGCCTCACCTCCGGCCACCACGTCGGACCCGTCCCCGCCGTCGACGGAGTCGGAACCGGCACCACCGACGAGGAGGTCGCCGCTGTCGAAGCCGAGCCGGACCTGCTCGGAGACCACATCGTCCGCTGATCCGCGCGGCCGTACGAGCAGAGCTCGGACGTCGCGGCCGGGTCCGCCGACGAGGCTGTCGTCGCCGTCCCCACCGTCGGCGCGGTCGGCGCCGGGCCCGCCCTCGAGCCGGTCGTTGCCGGGGCCTCCGACGAGGTCGTCGTTGCCGGCTCCGCCACCGATGACGTCGTTGCCCTTGCCCCCGTCGACGAGGTCGTCGCCGAGACCGGCGTCGATGCTGTCGTCGCCGTCGTTTCCGAAGACCCTGTCGTTGCCGTCGCCGCTGACGAGAATGTCGTCGTCCGCACCGCCGCTGAGGGACGTGACGTCGGTGTCGAACGGCGTGGTGACGACGCTGAACCCGTCGTCCTCACCCTCGATGAGCTCCTCGCCGGACAGGAAGGAGATCTTGTCCTTCAGCTCCCCGCCGTTCGCCTCGAACGTCGGACGGGAGTCGAGGACGTACGGCGCCCGCTTCACCGTGGAGGTGCTGATGCCGGACTCGTAGATCGTGACCTCCCACTTGCCGGCCTGGGCGCCGCTGAGCTGCTGCACCTCGACGTTCTGCACCCGACCGAAGCCACTGACCTCGTACAGCGTCAGCTTGTTGCCCTTGTCGAACTGGCGGACCTCGAAGTCGTCCGCGAGGTCGCGGTCGTTGAGTCCGCCACCCGGCAACCGGTCTGGGCTACGGGTCCCGCTCGTCAGGGCCAACGCCGTGCCTTCGCGCTTGACCAGGGTCGGCACGGCGTCGGGGCATCCGTAGCGGAAGAGCTCGTAGGGTCCGAGGCGCAGGAGGTCGAACTCGTACTCGAGTGAGGTCAGCAGGAGGTCGATCTCGATGAAGACCGAGATGAAGGCCTCGAGCTCGGCGCTGACGTCGAAGATGCACTCGATGTCGCCGGAGAAGATGGTGCGGATCTCGGAGGTGCGCAGGCGCCCGTCGTCGTCCGGGTCGTTGAGGTCGAGATTGATCGTCAGGGTGATGCCACCCTTCAACCCGGCGGTGACGATCCCGATGCTGACGCCCGCGCCGGCTTCCAGCGTGGCCACGAGCTTGACCTCGGGGACGTCGACGCCGTCGGCGTCGAGGTCATCGATGTAGAAGCCTTCACGGATCACGCTGCCACCGTCGAACGTGCCGGTGTCGGCGTAGAGCGCGAGCAGCGCGTCGACGTCACCTGGGGCCACCGACTCGGCGGCCAGGGTCTGCGGGTAGGAGTCGAAGCCCATGGCGAGCCGGCCCTCGACCGAGATGGAGCCGCCGACGAACGGCACGATCGGCACAGGCCCGGCCATGATCGGGCCGAACTCCTGGGTGTAGGACACCTGCGCGGTGAGCGTGCCGAGGTCGAGCCGGAAGTAGGACGCCTCGCCCTCGCCGGTCAGCACGTCCATCAGCTGGTCGGGGTCGGCGAGGAAGGGCAGCGAGAAACCGGGCAGCGATCCGGTGATCTCGGTGGTGGTCTCTCCGAGCTTCTCGTACTCGGTGCGGGTGCCCTTGCGCTTTTCCTCGGTGGTCTGGCCTGCGGCGCCCTTCTTCCTGTCGCTGACGAGCTTGTCGGCCGACTCGCACAGCAGCACCTCCGAGGAGGACTCGGTGCTGGTGGAGCCGTCCGGCTCCGTCGTCTCGACGGTGGTCTTGACCGCCTGACGGCACTCCTCGTGGAGCGATACCTCGGACGGATCGAGGCTCAACATCGTGCCCACCGCGGAAAGGTCCTCGAGTCCGACGCCCCCGTCGGCTTCGAGCTTGCTCAGCTTGCCGATCACGTCGGTGGCGCCGGCGACCAGGCCGATCACCCGGTAGGCGAGAGCGAGCTTGTTCACCTTTTTCTTCTTCGCGTCGGGGTCGCCGGGGTCGGCCGGGCCGTCGTCGGACTCTGCCGAGCGATCGGCGAGGCTCCCCAGGATGCTCAGCAGGGTGATCTCGTCCCCGCCGGCCATCTCGGACAGGTCAGAGACCACCGGGATCGGGGTGCGCAGCACGTCGATGACGTCACGTACCGGCGCCAGATAGGGATCGACGACCGCGAAGGGGGTGGCGATCTCCCTGACTACGTCGCCGACGTCGAGCTTCACGCTGTTGTAGGTGACGGGCGTGGTGTCGCTGAAGCGGCCCGCGGGCGTCCACGGGATGTCGATGTTGCCCGAGAGACCGAACACCCCGTTGCCCTGAGCCAGGGTGTCGAAGCCGAGGTTCAGGCCGTTCTCGGTGGTCCCGCCCATTGGTGCGAACTTCGGCGTCGCCTCGAGCTCGCCGGCATAGAGGTCGAACAGGTCGTAGGTGGCCGGCTTCGGCGTGATGACGACGAGGGTGTCGATCGTGCCGTCGAGGGCCTTGCCTGCACCGTCGGTGCCAACGCCGGTGAGGGTCGCGGGCAGGTAGCCGACGATGGCGTCGATGCCCGTCACCGGCACTCCGCCGAGCTGCTCGGCCGGCACTTTCTCGGGAAGCGACGCCGAGACCTTGAGCTCCAGCTCGTCGTCGTTGTTCACGATGATCTGGGGCCCGACCCCGCGCTTGAGGTTGAGAGTGATCGGGAGGGACCAGCTGGTGGTGGTGTCCACTTCGTGGTCGGAGCGCACCTCGAGTCCGGCCAGACCGGTCTTGAAGGCAGTCTTCCCGTCGGTCTTCTCCACGCTGTCGAGCGTCAGGCTCACCGAGATCGATTCCCAGCCCGTCGGACTGTCCTGGGGGCCAGCGCAGGGGGTGACGACACACGTCACGGCAACGGCGACGGCAGCCTTGGCCACCTCGGTCAGACCGTCGGTGGCCTTGACGGCTTCCACGACGGCGGTCTCGAGCGCGGGCTTCAGGGCAGCAGCCGTGGTAGCGGTGGCCACAGCAGGCTTCTGCAGCTGGTCGCGCAGCTTCGAGGTCAGCGAGGTGAGGATGGCCGGCGCCTCGGCGCCGGCATCGAGGTCGGTCCCGATGAGTGGCGCCGAGATCGGCGCTCCATCGGAGTCGAGGTTGCGGACGGCGGCGCCGTCCATCGCGGACTCGAGCGCGGTGGCGAGCCCGTCGAGACCCTCGGCGAGGAAGCGGACCACCATCGGGTCCGGCGCGGGCTGCGTGGCGCCCGCGCCGCCGGAGGAGTCGGTGGCATCGGCTCGGTAGACGATCACGTCATCCGTGTCGATGACCAGGTTCGCCTCGGCGGCGCGAGCCGGTGCGCGGGCATTGGTGCGGCTCGTCTCGAACGCACCGGCGCCGCTCACCGGGTCGGTGATGACGTAGTCGGTCTCGACGGTGACGCCGAGACCGGCGGTCGAGTCGGTCTTGGCCTCGAGCGCGGCGATCCCGGCGCGGAGGGGATGCGCCGCGAGGTCCGACCCGGACAGGTCGGTCGTCGCGGTGGAGGTGGTCCCGGTGGAGCCCGCGACGGCGGCTCGGGCCGAGATGCGGTCGACGGTGATCGACAGGGTGGTCGTCGACTCGACGTCGACCTCGACCGTGGCGCCTTTGTCGGGGCTGATGTCGCCGCTGGTGACCTGGCCTCGCGCGGGGGCGGCGAGCGTGCCGACGTCGTCGAAGCGCAGCGGGGCGTCCAGCCGCTGTGCGTCCGGAGCGTGGGCGATCAGGTCGACGACGAGGTCGGGGTCGTTCTCGTCGCCCAGGTCGAACATCAACGACGGGTCGTAGTCCTTGTTGCCGTCGAGCTCGACGAGCTTCGGGACGGCCGCGGTGAGCTCCTGGGCGCTCGAGACCGGCGTCGTCGACGAGCCGCGCTCGTCGGCGGTTGCCGCAGCGGAGATCGCGGCGAGGCCCTGACGCAGAGCAGCGCGCTCGACGGCCAGCTGGGCCGGAGTGAGCCCGACCAAGGGCAGGGTCGAGGTGTACTGGTCGAAGGCGAGCGCCGGCGTCTCGGTGGTGTTGTCCCCGTCGATCCGGTCGAACTCGGTGAGCGTGGTCGACAGCCCCTCGATCACCGAGTCGCGCAGCGCGAAGGGATCGCCGGGGACGATGACCTGCAGGGCCGCCTTGTCGGCGTACGGGCTCACGCCGCCGGGGGCCAGGCCTTCGCAGGACAACGTGTCGTCGTCGATCACCGTGGTGTTCTGGCAGGCGATGCCGTCTCCCACGAGGTGCCGTGTGACGGTGACGTCGGCGAGCGGAGTGGGCTTCGCGACGTTGAGGGCGTCGTAGAGGGTGGTGCCGGTGGGAAGAGAGGTGACCTCGACCGTCGCTCGCTGGGAGCCGGCCGCGCCGGTCACGCGCGCCGTGCCCGACAGGAAGGCAGCAGGCACGGGGTCGAATACGCGCAGGGGTTGGTAGGTCTCCGAGGCGGTCACCGCGGGCAGCCCGCCGGGAGTCCAGGTGACGCTCACGTCTCCGGAGGCGCCGCCGGGGACACCGGTCGCATAGAGGAGGGGCGGGGTGTCGCGGAGTGGCTGCTCGGTCGCGGTGAAGGAGATCGACGCCGTCAGCCGGGAGGTGAGGTCGACCTGTGCGGTGTCGAGCCCGCCCTCCTCGGTGAGCAGCTCGGAGATCAGCAGCGGGTCGGTTGCCTTGCCGCCGGTGATGACGCGATCGAGCTGGACGACGGGAGTCGCAGGATCTGCTGTTCCGAGACCGAGCTCGGTCACGTCGGCCGTCACGCCCAGGAAGCCGATCCGCGCCGGTAGCCCCTGGACCAACGTGGCGGGGTCGGGCGTCGCGGCGGAGAGGCTCCCGATGCTGAGCAGCGAGCGGTCCCGGGGGAGCAGCACGGTCTGGCGCTTCTCGCCCGCGGCGACATCACCGGTCTGGATGCCGAAGCCGACGTCGAAGGTCGCGTCGCCGGCGGTGGCGGCGGCCGTGGCGAGCTTCTCGGGGTCCTTCGACCGGAGCCCGGTGAGCCCGACGATCGCGCCCAGGGTGCTGGGGTTACCGAGCTCGAAGTCGCCGACCTGGGACTTCTGCACGATGTCGACCGCGATGTCGAGGCGCTGGTCAACGCCGTTGACCCGTGCCGAGGCGACCGAGTCGTCGAGCTCGGTGATGCGACCAACGACGTCCTGGACGGTGCGCGGCATGGTCCGGGCCGTCAGCGGCTGGCCTTCGGTGACGAAGGAGACCTCCAGGTCCGGCTCACCGTCGGAGCCGGAGATCTCGACCACGCCTGACGGTGAGCTGCCGAGAGCGGCGTCGGGAGCGCTGACGATCGTGCCGGCGTCCTTCAGCGTCCACGAGATGCAGGGGAGCGAGCCGCCGCCGGGGCACGACGTGGTCGGGGGCACCACCTCCTGCGCGGTCGTCGCCTGGCAGT
>JBFJKO010000225.1:0-5893 GCA_041634935.1 Nocardioides sp. | reverse complement strand
GGAGCTGCCGCCCGTGCTGCCGCCCGAGGAGCCGGACGTGTCGGTGCCGCCGGTGTCGGTGCCACTGGTGTCGGTGCCGCCGAGGTCGAGCCCGCCGACCTCACCGCCTGCCGTGTCGCCCTCGATGGGGACGCCGGACCCGGGCGCAGGTGCGCCCGAGCCGGGCACCTCGGGCGAGGTGCCGGGGTCGACCGGAGGCGCCCCCGGTCCCTCCGGCGGCACGGACGCCCCCGGTGACGACGGCGAGGACGAGAGCGAGAACGTCCCCGGGACCCCGAAGACCCCGGCCAAGGGGCCGTCCTGCGACGGCTTCGCCAACACCACCGGCGTCACCGACACCACCATCACGATCGGCAACGCCTCCGACATCAGCGGACCCGTGCCTGGCCTGTTCGCGCAGTCCCAGGTGGCGATGGGTGCCTTCGTGAAGTACTTCAACGACAGCGGCCAGACGATCTGCGGCCGCAAGCTGGCCTTGGCGCGCTATGACAGCCGTACCGACGCCGGGGCCGACCAGCAGGCCTACGCCAAGGGCTGCGACGAGGTGTTCGCGATGGTGGGATCGATGTCCGCGTTCGACTCCGGCGGGGCGTCGACGGCCCAGAAGTGCGGGCTCCCGGACATCCGGGCGATCTCGACGACGGCGGCTCGCGGGGCGTGCACGACCTGCTACGCGGCGCAGCCCGCGGGATCGTCCGAGTTCCAGAACGTCGTGGCCGACTACGTCAAGCGCAACGCCTCCGGAGGGCAGAAGGCCGCGATGCTCTACATCGACGCGGGGGCGGCCGAGGAGAGCGGCAAGAGCCAGGTGAAGTTCATGACCCAGCAGGGGGTGAAGTTCGTCTACGTCAGTGGGGTCGACACCGGGGCGTTCAACTACACCCCCTACGTGCAGGCGATGAAGGACGCCGGTGTCACCTCGGTGCAGTTCATCGCTGCGGAGCCGCAGTTCGTCCGCCTCGTGCAGACGATGAAGCAGCAGAACTTCAAGCCCGAGGTCCTGCTCCTCGACCCGACGGCCTACAGCGAGGAGTACACCGGGCCGGCGGGCGACGCAGCGATCGGGACGACGGTCTTCACCAACTTCGTGCCGTTCGAGGAGGCCGCGAGCAACGCCGAGCTCCGGCTCTACCTCACCTACCTCGAGCAGACGAGCCCCGGCGCGCGGCCCGGCTTCTTCGGCCTCTTCGCCTGGTCGGCCGGACAGCTCTTCGTGCAGCAGGCGATGGCGCTCGGCGGCGGGCTCACCCGCGCCTCGCTCATCGCCTCGATGAAGGGGGTCGACGACTGGTCGGCCAACGGCATGCACGCGCCGATGCCGGTGGGGCCGAAGCGGATCACCCCGTGCTGGCGCTTCATCCAGTGGGACGGCTCGACCTGGAAGCCCGTGGAGGGGACGAAGTACCAGTGCAAGGGCACCAGCGGCGGGTAGCCGGCCCGCTCAGAGCGCCGCACGCACCTCTTCGAGCGCACGCTCGGTGGTCGCGCGCAGCGCCCCGAGCCGGGCGTCGGGCGACTCCGTCCACACGGTGAGGGCCGCGAAGATCGCACCGGCGACCACCTCGGCCCGCACCGCGGCCCGGAGCGGCTCCTCGCCGCGCTCGGAGAGCACCTCGCGCAGGTAGCGCACCATCACGCCCTGGGCGTCGCGGAACGAGCGCTCGATGCGGGCCGGGCTCAGCAGCTCGGTGCGCAGCCGGGCGATCTCGACCATCAGTCGGGGGTCGACCGGCGGGGCCGCGACCGCGTGGAGAACGGCGGCGATGAGGTCGTCGCCCGCCTCGAGGCGCTCGCGGACGCCGGTGCGGAACCACGCCAGGCTCGTGGTGACGTCGACGAAGAGCACCTCGTCCTTGGTGGCGAAGTGGCGGTAGAACGTGCGCTCGGTGACGCCGACCTCGGCGGCGATGGTGGGCACGTTGGCCGCCTCGAAGCCGTGCTCGACGAAGTGACGGATGGCGGCCTGGCGCAGCGCCTCGCGGGTGCGTGCGGCCTTGCTGACGATCGGGGTCGGTGTGGCTGCGACAGGGGTATCGATGGACACGGCGTCCAATCTAGTCGGATCCGTGAAGCGCCGCCCCCCGCGCGGGTCGCGAGGGTCCGCCGAAGTCGTAGGCGGCCAGGGGGAAGGTGCGGGCCGCGCGGAACGCGTGACGGGTGGAGGTCGGGCGCAGGAGCGTCGCCTCGCCGTGCTGGTTGAAGTAGTAGCTGTTGGCCGTGGCGCACGAGCCGAGGGTGAAGATCGAGTGTCCGACCCGGTCGGTCATGTCGTCGAGGAACTCGGCGTTGGCGGCCTCCGACACCTCGAACGACGTCGCCCGGCGCCGCTGCAGCTCGGTGAGCAGCCGGTCCAGGTGGCTCATCTGCGACTCGATCGTCGTGAAGTAGGAGAGCCCCGAGTAGGAGTAGGGGGAGTTGAGCGAGACCAGGTTGGGGAAGCCCGGCACCGCGACCCCCTCGTAGGCCTGGAAGCGCCGCTCGCGCCACCACGCGCCGAGGTCGCGGCCGCCGCGCCCGACGATCCAGATGGCCGGGAAGTTGGCCTCCCAGAGGTCGAAGCCGGTCGCGAGCACGAGCACGTCGAGGTCGGTGCGGCGCCCGTCGGTGGTGACGATGCCGCGCGTGTCGACGTGGTCGATCGAGGCGGTCTCGAGGTGTACGTGGTCGCGGTTGAAGGTGGGGTAGTAGGTGTTGCTGAACGTCGGCCGCTTGCAGCCGAACGTGTAGTCGGGCGTCAGCCGGGCGCGGGTGTCGGGGTCCTTGACCTGGCGCAGCTGGAGGCGGGCGAGGCGCTCGGCCGCAGCGTTGACCAGCGGGAGCTGGTCGTAGTGCAGCACCGCCGAGACCATCAGGGCCTCGAGGACGGCGCTGCCACCCAGGCGCACGGCGCGCTGGGTGAGGGGGACGGCGGAGAAGACCTTGCGCACCACGGACGGGATCGGCAGGTCCGGCTTGGCGGTGACCCAGATGGGCGTGCGCTGGAAGACCGTCAGGTCGGCGGCGACATCCGCGAGCTCGGGGATGAGCTGGACGGCCGTGGCTCCCGTGCCGATGATGCCGACCCGCTTGCCGGCCAGCTCGACGTCGTCGTCCCAGCGCGTGGTGTGGACGACGGCGCCGGCGAAGGACTCGATCCCGGTGATGTCGGGCAGCCGGGGCTGGGAGAGGAAGCCGGTGGCGGTGAGCAGGAAGCGAGCGTGCAGCGGCTCGCCGTTCTCGACGTCGACCTGCCAGAGCTCGCGCTCCTCGTCCCAGGTCGCCGACTTCACGACGGTGTCGAAGCGCATCAGCCGACGCAGGTCGTAGGTGTCGGCGACGTGGGAGGCGTAGGCCTTCAGCTCGCTGCCCGGGGCGAAGAGCCGGCTCCAGTGCGGGTTGGGCTCGAACGAGTAGGAGTAGGTCGAGGAGGGGATGTCGACGGCCAGGCCGGGGTAGCGGTTGACGTGCCAGGTGCCGCCGAGGTCGGACTCGCGCTCCAGGATGACGAGGTCGTCGTAGCCGTTGCGCCGCAGCTGGATCGCGGCGCCCATCCCGCCGAAGCCGGCGCCGACGACGACCGCGTCGTGCACGTGCGGTGAGTCAGGTGCGCCCGAGGCGCCTGCCGCGGTCACGGGAGCGGGTCCCGGTCGGCGTCGCGCTCCTCGGCGGCGAGCCGGGCCTGGTAGGCCGCCCGGTCGGCGTCGTCGGCGTGCAGTGCGCGGTCGTCGCGCACGAGCCGCCGTACGGCGTTGAGGGCCGGCTCGGGGGTCGCGGTCATGACGCCGGCGAGGGCGCCGACGTAGCGCGGCACGGGGATCTCGCCGGTGCGGCGGAGGATCGAGGTCTCGACCGCCTCGGCGATCTTGTCGGGGGAGACCTTCGGCAGCGGGCTGAAGTCGATGCCTGAGGACAGGGCGGTGTCGACGGCCGAGGGCAGGACGGCTCCGATGCTGACCCCGGTGTGGGCGTACTCGAGGCGGGTCGCGGCAGTCAGGCCGACCACGGCGTACTTGCTCGCGTTGTAGACCGCGAGCCCCTTGAGCGGGACCTTGCCGGCGAGGGAGGCGATGTTGCAGACGTGGCCACGGCCGCGGGCCACCATCTGGGGCAGCACGAGCCGCATGCCGTGGATGACCCCGTGGACGTTGACCTCCATGATCATCCGGTTCGTAGCCTCGCTGAGGTCGAGGAACGCACCGTTGGGCATCACGCCGGCGTTGTTGACGAGCACGTCGACCGGACCGTGAGCGGCCTCGGCCGCGGCGACGAAGGTGGCGAACGACTCGGGGTCGCGCACGTCGAGGGCGTGCCCGGTGCCGCCGATCGCCGTCGCGGTGGTGCGCGCGAGCTCGGCATCGAGGTCGCCGATCGCGACCTTCGCCCCGCGGGTGGCGAGGCGGGTGGCGACGGCCTTGCCGATGCCCTGGGCGCCACCGGTCACCAGGACGCAGGCCCCGGCGAGGTCGATCGGAGGGTAGTGCGTCATGGGGTCTCCTGGGGTCGGCGCAGCCGAGCCGGAACGGCGTGTCAGTTCCGGAACGCTATGTCATTTCCCGACCGCCGGGCAATAGGCTGTCCCAGGTGACGACCACCTCGCCGACGTCCGCGCCGGGCTCGACCCGCGTCGAGCAGCGCAAGGCCGCGCTGCGCCGCGAGATCGTGGCGGCGGCGTTCGACTGCTTCGCCGATCGCGGCTACCACGCGACCGGGATCGCCGACATCGCCGCGCGGCTGGGGATCGGGCACGGCACCTTCTACCGCTACTTCGCCAACAAGCGCGACATCGTCGAGCACGTCATCGACGACCTGATCGCCCGTATCCGCGAGGCACTCGGTGACGAGAACGCCCCGGACGCGGTGAGCACGTTGGAGGACTACCGGCTGCAGAGCGCACGGATCGGCCAGGCGGTGGCGAGACTCATCGGCGAGGACCCGCGGGTGCCGCGGCTGCTGCTCCTCGAGGCGCCCGGCGTCGACGCCGAGCTGCGCGAGCGGGTGCTCGACTTCATCGAGTCGATGACCGACGTGACGGCGGCGTACTTCACCCACGGTGTCGAGCTCGGCTACCTGCGAGCGGACCTCGACGTCGCCTCCAGCGCCCGCGCGGTCAACGGCATGATCCTCGGCGGGGTGATCCACGGCATCCGTCACCATGACGAGGCCTCCCAGGCCGAGCTCGCCGCCGCGATCCAGCGGGTGATGTACGACGGGATCGCTGCTCGTTGAGGTGCGAGCCGCTCAGGCGGCGTGGTCGATGGTGGTCGCGGGCCGGTAGATCTCGAGGACGATGCTGCGTCGCGGCGACGTCGGTGGTCGCGCCGGGGCGGGTGGCGCCGGGGCGCGGGACCGGTACCGACGTCCGGTGGGGGTGGTGGTCTCGACCGTGTGGGGGCCGGGGGCGTCGGTGAGGGTCCGTTGGCGCCAGCCGTGCGCCTGCTTGGCGAGGTTGCAGGCCTGGCAGAGGCCCTGGGTGTTGGCCTCCGAGGTCGGACCGCCCTCGGCGTGGGTCGTCACGTGGTCGGTGTGACGAATCGGGGCGTCGCACCAGGGGGTGCGACAGACGCCCTGGTCGCGGAGCGCGAGGAAGTCGGCGAGTCCGGCCGGTACGAACCGCTGCCGGGAGGTCATCGCGACCAGCCGGCCGGTGGGGTCGGCGTAGAGGGTGCGAATCCAGGTGGTGACCTCGGCTCGCAGAGCGCGGGCGATCACCTCGCGGGCGAGCTGGGCCGGGATCGCGCAGCCGGGGAGGTCGGGCAGGGTGGCGGGCTCGTGGCCGGCGCCGAGCAGGGACTCGTCGGAGATGACCAGGTCGACGGTGACCCCGACGTCGGTGGCGTGGGCCTGGCCCGTCAACCGTTCGACGAGCAGGTCGGCCATGAGCTGGCCCTTGGTCCGCGGGTCCCCCTGGCTGTTC